>DASYKL010000370.1:0-4828 GCA_035995405.1 Chloroflexota bacterium | reverse complement strand
CATCAGCGTGGCGTTCTTGACTGCTACCTCGCTGATTGCCATGGTTCCACTCAGCGAATTCAGGACGCCTACTTTGATGCCACTGGCACCGCTGCTAGCTACCGTCGGCGCGGCGGCTTTGACCGCCGCTGCGGCGGTTGGTGCGGCGGCGGGCGTTGGCGCGCTGCAGGCGGCCAACAGTCCGGCAGCCGAACCCGCCAGCACAACGCCGGTTGACACTCGCAAAAACGAGCGTCGGTTCAGGTTTCGATTCAGCATCGCGCAACACTATCGGCCGCCACAGACCAGCACATCAGCACTAGTGCTCAGGACAGCAGGGCTGCCTTTGTTTCATGTGCCCAACGACAGCGTTCTGCGAACCTGAGATGCTCAGAAGATCAACACCCCCGATCAACTCCACTCGATTACCGCCGCGTACGTGCAGGAATACCTGCGCGTGACGGCGCGGGTGGACGTCTCACTTGAGGACGCCGCAGCGCTCGTCGGACTCGTCCGCGGCCAAAAAGCAGCGTTGGCGGCACTGGAACAATTCGACGTCAGCAGCGTCCGCCCGTCCGCCACATTCGACCCACGCGCGCCATACGCCCCATGACGATCGCCCCATGACGACCGCCAAATGACGACCAACGGAGTCGACCTGCTGCAGCTGTCGGCGACAGACCTTGCCGCGCGCCTGAGCACCGGCGCCGCCAGCCCAACCGCCGTCGCGGACGCCGTTGCGGAGCGCGTCGCGGCCACGAATGCCATGCAGCGCAGCTTCATTTCCTTCGACGCGGCAGACGTCGCAGCGCAGGCCCGCGCCCTGGCCCGCGAAATTCCGCGCGGCTTGCTGCACGGCGTGCCGGTCGCGATCAAAGACAACATCGACGTACGCGGCCAGGTGACGACCGCTGGCACCTCGTTCCTGGGCGACAACGTCGCCGACTTCGATGCCTATGTTGTCGTCCGCTTGCGGGCCGCCGGCGCGCTGATCTCGGGGAAAACGAATCTGCACGAGTTCGCCTACGGCGCGACAGGCCTCAATCCACATCACGGCACACCACCCAATCCGTTCGATCCGCAACGAGTGCCCGGCGGCTCGAGCAGCGGCTCGGCGGTTGCCGTCGCCTCGAAAATTGTGCCGCTGGCGCTAGGTACCGACGCCGCTGGCTCGATCCGCATGCCGGCCTCGCTGTGTGGCATCGTCGGTCTGAAGCCCACACACGGCCGAGTGAGCGCCCGCGGACTCGTGGCGTCGCACAACGCGACCGTCGACCATATCGGTCCGCTTGCCCGCACGGTCGCCGACGCCGCTCGCTGTCTACAAGCGATTGCTGGCTACGACCCCGCCGATCCGATGTCGCTGGACGAACCAGTGCCGGACTACGTCGCCGCGCTGGACCAGCGTCAGTCGCTCCGCGGTGTGCGCGTCGGCATCCCCAGCACCTACTTTTTCGATTGCGTTGACCCGGAGGTCGAGGATGGCGTGCGCAGAGCGATCGACTCTCTCGGCCATCTCGGCGCAACGCTCGTCTCGGTCGACATCCCGGATGTCATGGCTATGATGGCCGCGCGCCTGGCGCTCTTCGCCGACGGACTCGCCTGGCACGTACCGCATCTGCGCTCGCAGCTGCACGCGTACAGCCCCGAGATCCGCCAGCGCTTGTTGACCGATCTCTTCGTCCAGGGGCATGAGTACGCTCGCGCCAGCCGTGTCCGACGCTTGTTGCAAGAACGTTTCGCGCGCGCGTTCCGCGATACGGGAGTCGACGTACTGGCTAGCCCGACGACGCCGATGCCCGCGCCGCTGATCGACCAGGATTACATCGTCCTGCCCAGCGCCGATGGCCATTGTCAGGCTGAGCCGGTCGGCCTGGCCATGCTGCGGCTGACCGCGCCCGCCAATCTCACGGGCTTGCCCGCCCTATCAGTGCCAGCGGGCTTGACGCAGCCGGCTGGCCTGCCATTCGGATTGCAGCTGATGGCTCGTCCGTTTGACGAAAGCGTGCTGTTGTCGGTGGCGCACGTGTACGAACAGAGCGCGCCAGCGCCGAGAATGCGGTCAGTGGCCCTGTCGCGCTGATACACTGCCCGGCCGAACCAGGCCGTGAGCGCAGTACTAGCCGAGGGCGAGCTCTTGTGGGACCCCTCAGAGAGTTTCAAAGAGAGCAGTCGTCTCGCCGAGTACATGCGTTGGCTCGCTGCGCAGCGGGGGCTGCAGTTTGGCAGCTATGAAGAGCTGTGGCGCTGGTCGGTCGAGAACCTCGAGCCGTTCTGGGCCTCGATCGTCGACTTCTTCGACGTCCGCTTCAGCCGGCCGCCTGAGCAAATCCTCGCCTTCGACGGGATGCCAGGTGCGCGGTGGTTCCCCGGCGCCGAGTTGAACTACGCCGAAAACGTCTTCGCCCACGCCTCGCCCGACCGCCCCGCGCTGGTCTCTCAATCCGAAACCCGGCCCCTCACCGAGCTGTCCTGGGCTGACCTCGAAGCCCAGGTCGCCTCGGTGGCCGCTGCCCTACGCAGGCTGGGTGTGACGCGAGGCGACCGCGTCGTCGCCTACATGCCCAACATCCCCGAAACGGTAATCGCCTTCCTGGCCGCCGCCAGCGTCGGTGCCATCTGGGCCAGCTGCTCCCCCGATTTCGGTGTAGACGCCGTCCTCGACCGCTTCGCCCAGATCGAACCGAAAGTCCTCTTCGCCATAGACGGGTACACCTACGGCGGCAAACCTTTTCCCAAGACAGATGTAGTCGCCGAGCTCCAAAAGCGACTTCCCACGGTCGAACACACCGTCACAGTCCCCTACCTCGCCGCCGCCTCTTCCGGATCCACCTGGGCGGAACTCCTCGAAACACCCTCGCCGCCACTCACTTTTGAGGCGGTGCCCTTTGACCACCCCCTGTGGGTCCTCTACTCCTCCGGCACCACCGGTCTCCCCAAGGCCCTCGTCCACTCACACGGCGGCGTCGTCGTCGAGTACGCCAAGCTCCTGGGCCTGCACAACAACCTGAGAGCCGGTGACCGGCTCTTCTGGTACACCTCCACCGGCTGGATGATGTGGAACTACATCGTCGGCGGCCTCCTCGTCGGAGCCATCCCCGTCCTCTTCGACGGCAACCCCGCCTACCCCAACCTCAACACCCTGTGGCAGCTCGCCGAACAGGCCCAGGTCAAACTTTTTGGCACCAGCGCCGCCTACATTCTCAACTGCCTCAAGGCGAAACTCCGTCCAGGTGAAACATTCAACCTGACGACCCTTCAATCCATCGGCTCCACCGGCTCGCCGCTGCCCCCAGAGGGCTTCGCCTGGGTCTATGACGCTGTCAAACGTGACCTCTGGTTAGCCTCCGTCAGCGGCGGTACCGACGTCGTCAGCGCCTTCGTCGTCGGCTGCCCACTCCTCCCCGTACGCGCCGGAGAGCTGCAGTGCCGAGCCTTAGGCGCCGCGGTCGCGTCTTTCGATGACGCAGGCCACGAAGTCATCGACCAAACCGGCGAGCTGGTCGTCACGAAGCCCATGCCGTCCATGCCCATCTTCCTGTGGAACGACCCAGATGGCAGCCGCTACCACGCCAGCTACTTCGAGATGTACCCCGGCATCTGGCGCCACGGCGATTGGATCCGCATCACCTCGCGTGGCAGCGCCGTCATTCAAGGTCGTTCCGACTCCACGCTCAATCGCCTCGGCATCCGTATCGGCACCAGTGAGATTTACAGCGCCATCGAAAGCCTGCCAGCAATAAACGACAGCCTGGTCATCGGCCTGGAATTACCCAATGGTGGCTACTACTTGCCACTGTTTGTCGTCCTCGCCGACGGAGTCCAGCTCGACGACGAGCTCAAACAGCAAATCAACAAGACGGTGCGCACCCAGTTCTCGGCGCGCCACGTGCCGGACGATATCGTCGCCGTTCCAGCTATTCCACGCACGCTTAGCGACAAAAAGATGGAGGTCCCAGTCAAGAAGCTGTTCATGGGCGTGCCCATCGACAAAGCGGCCAACGTTGGCGCCACGAAGAGTCCCGAAGCAGTGGAATACTTCGCCAATCTAGCGCGGCGTACGAGTCCGCTCCTGACGGGAATCACACACCCATAAGCGTTCGAGGGGAGGTCTCAGATCATCATGGCAACGGACCAATCGGGCGATTGTTCACTACGTCTCAGCCGCCGCGGATTTCTCGCCGGCGCCGTAGTCGCGGGCGCCGTGCCATTGCTCAACGCCTGCGCGCCACCCGCTGCACCATCCTCGGGCCCATCCGGCACAGCGCCTGCCGCTGGCGTGAAACCCGCCGCCGGCGCAGCAAAGAACGTGTATCCGACATACGTGCCCGTGAGCGGTGGTCCCAAGCCGGACTACCACGACGACAACCCCCTCTATAGCGACGCATTCGATACATACCCGCAGAATCCGTTCAAAGCCAACCAGGGCGGCCCGCCAGGCACAGGCAGTCCGGTCAGCATTATGGTCACGGCCTACTTTCCTCCACCCACCGCACGTGACCAGAACCCGACCTGGCAAGCGATCAACAAAGCATTGAATTCCGACATCAGCATGATCAACGTTATCCCCGGCACGGACTACCGGCTGAAGTTCGCCAACATCATGTCCGGTGACGACCTGCCAGACATCATGCACATCTTCTTCGGGTACACCCTGGCACCCAATCTGCCCGCCTTCTTCAAGGCAAAGTGTGCCGACCTGACGCCATATCTCGCTGGTGACGCGGCCAAAGATTATCCGTACCTCGCAGCCATCCCCACACCCGCGTGGAAGAATTCCATCTCCGCCGTCGACGGCTCGTTGTACCTGGTGCCTATTCATCGCCAGATGACCTCGGTCCCACCCGCC
>DASYKL010000369.1:0-2145 GCA_035995405.1 Chloroflexota bacterium | reverse complement strand
GCTCGAACTTGTCGCGCTGCAGCAGCGCGGGGTAGGCGACCAGACGGGTCGCTGGCTCGGCAGCGTGCGGAACGGTCGCCGTGATGCGGCCGCGAGCGTCCGCGGTCAGTATGACAACCTGATCGACTGAAGCACGGCCGTCGAATACGAGAACGCCGTCGCCCGCCCGCAGCCGCAACACGCTGCGCAGTTGATGGGCCTGCGCGGCCGAAAACGAAACGGTCTCCCCGTCGATCTGGTCAGGTGCGACGAAGAAACGATGCGTCATGATCCGCGGGGGGAGGCTTACGGGCGATGGACGTAGATCGCTACCCAATCTTGTTCTTGCTCGGTGCGCTCATGCTCCCAGCCGTTCGCCAACAGGACGGCCAGCAGCTCGGCGCTGCGTTCGGCCAGAACACCAGACAGGACTGCGACTCCACCTGGGCGGAGGTGGGCCCACAGCAGCGGGTGGAGCTGCAGCAGCGTGGCGATCGTGATGTTGGCCAGGATCACGTCGACCTGCGACGCGGGCTCAGACGAGAGCGTGCCAGCCTGGACGGTGACCACGTCTGCGACGCCGTTGCGCTCGACGTTTTCGGCGCACACCGCGGCGGCTACGGGTTCCAGCTCCACCGCCAACACGTGACGAGCGCCGAGCCGCGCGGCGGCGATCGCCAGGATGCCTGAGCCGGCGCCGACGTCGAGGACACGGTGGCCAGGCTGGACAAGGTCTTCAGCCGCCCGCAAACACAGGCGCGTGGTGGGATGCAGACCGGTCCCGAACGCCATCCCGGGATCGAGCAGCAGCACGATGTCATCCGACCGCGGGTCGTACTCGCCCTGCCGCCAGCTCGGCACGATCACCGTCCGCCGGCCCACCCGGTGGACGAAGAAATACTCCTTCCACGCGTTGGCCCAATCCGCTTCGCGCAGCGTGCGCACCTGCAGCGGCCCAACCTGCCGCAGCTGACCGAGCGCCCAGACGGCCATTTCCAAGCGCGCTCGGCGCTCCGTCGACGCGGGGTCCCGCACTGGCAGGTACGTTTTCACCAGCACCGGCGCATCAGCCGGCAAGTTGACGATGTCGCCGTCGCGCGACGATTCGACCACCTGCTCGATCGCGACCCCCTGACCATGCTCGGCAAAGGCCGCGGCTACCGACTCGACCGCTTCGGGCTCAACGGTGGTGGCCAGCTCGAGCCACTCATCGGCGTCGGACGCAGCAGTGGCGGCTGAGTCGGCATCAGGCGTTTCGGCCATCCCTACCCGCTCTCCGACAGCTCGGCCGCGTCGCCGGGCCGCGACGGCCAGCGCACCGTTAGCACCACGGTATCGTCGGCCTCAATGCGCCAGCGATGGGCCACGCCTGACTGCCACAAAGCGTAGTCGCCTGGCTCGGCCAACAGCGTCTCGGCACCCGTGGAGAAATACAAGCGGATGCGCCCCCGCACGACCAGGCTCAGCGAGGTCGCCTGGTTGCTGACGGCCCAACCGAGGCGTGTCTCGCCGTAGCTATGGGTACCGAACTTGACCTCGATCGCGTCGGTGGACCGCAGTCCGAGCTGCGGTGGAACGAAATGGCCGACGAACCAGCCGCGAAAGGCCTGCCCATCGTCGGCCGCGTTGCCGATCACGACGCTGTCGCTCAACAAGTCTTCAACCTATGACGACCCCGTGCGGATACGGCCGAGGTGCGACGGGGATGCAGCTTGGCGCGGACGGGCCGGGGAAGACTGCGAACAGCGCCCCGCTCGCCCGCCGTTCTCTGTCCACCAGCGTGCTCCTGTTCGGCGCTCAGATGACGCGATCATTGCCGCCATCGATCGGCAGCTGAGCCCCTGTCGTGCGAGCGAACAGCGGCCCGCACATCTCGGCTACCAGCTCAGCGACGTCGCGACTCCTCACTTCGACTTGCAGCACGTTGTTGCGCTTGTACTGGTCGACTGTCAAGCCGTAGCTCTGGGCTCGCGTGGAGAGGACTTCGTCGGTCCAGATGCCGGTGTCGAAGACGGCATTGGGGTGGACGACATTGACCCGAATGCCGTCGGCGCCCCATTCGAGCGCTGCCACGCGGGCAAGCTGGTTGAGTGCGGCTTTGGAGGCCGAGTAGGCCGCTGCGCCCGGCCCGGGTGCAGGCACGTTCTTGGAGCCGATCACCACCAC
>DASYKL010000368.1:0-3485 GCA_035995405.1 Chloroflexota bacterium | reverse complement strand
CCCCCGCTTAACGCTGCCGCGCGCGCGGCGAACCGCGCGAGGACCCTTACGGTCCTGCCGATGACACTGAGAACCGAGCGGCATCGACTGTCCGCCTTGACAACCCGAGCGAGCCGAGCGGTATCGACTTTCCACCGGTACAACCGAGCGGTATTGGTCTTTCAGGCCGTATGGCGGGCGCGAAGCGCTTAAGCGGGGGGTCGCCCCGGAAGAGAGTGCGCAGCGCGGAGCGCGAAGCAACGAACGGGGGCGGGGGGCCCGCAGGGCTCCCCCGATCCGTACATTACGTACTCCGGGCGACGGCTTTAGTGCGGGGGTCGCCCCGGAAGAGAGTGCGCAGCGCGCAGCGCGGAGCAGTGAACGGGGGCGGGGGGCCCGCAGGGCTCCCCCGATCCGTACTACGTACCGGCCGAACTGTATCTCATTTACGCCGATGTACTTGCTACGCTGTTTCTCGAGAAACGAATGGTCGTGCCTGCGTATTGCCGCAGCCGCGAGGGCCGCGTCTGGCGTGTCCTGCGCTCCTCCGCGCTGGTCGCCCCTGACCGTGTCCGTTTCGCCCTGCGCGCCGTGCCCGTCAAACAGGATGGCAATCCAGGCTGCGAAGTCGCCCGCGAGTTCGATACCTCGTCCGTCCGTGAGCAGATCGCCAGGCGTCAGGCCATCCCCACCCCCGAAGAAACCTACGAGTCGCTCTGGCAACAACTCCGTGTTGACCTCGACGCGCAGTACGACTAGCCAACGGCTGTTATCCTGGCAGGCACCTCAATGAGGAGGAGCCCATCACCATGACTCTCACTCCAGAAGGCCTGGCCGGCTCGAAGCTGCCTTCGGGTGGTGGACTGGACCGCAATATCGCCCTCGAGTTGTGCCGCGTCACCGAGGCTGCCGCGCTGGCAGCCGCACGTTGGATGGGGCGCGGTAACAAAAACGCCCTCGACCAGGCTGCCGTCAACGCCATGCGCGATCGCCTCAAGGTGATCCAGATGGATGGCGTCGTCGTCATCGGCGAAGGCGAAAAGGACGAAGCGCCGATGCTCTATATAGGCGAGCGCATCGGCAACGGCCAGGACCCCAAAGTCGACGTGGCAGTCGACCCCGTCGATGGCACCACCCTGCTGTCCAAAGGCTTGCCCAACGCCGTATCGGTCGTCGCCCTGGCCGAACAAGGAACTATGTACTACCCGCCTGGCATCGTGTACATGGAAAAGCTCGCCGTCGGCCCGGCCGGCCGTGGCATCGTCTCACTCGAGATGAGCGTCGAAGAGAACATCGAGGCGCTGGCCGCCGCCAAAGGCGAACGCGTTGACGACCTGACGGTTGTGGTCCTCGATCGACCGCGCCACGCCGCGTTGATCGATCGGATCAGGGCCACTGGCGCGCGCATCAAGTTGATCAGCGACGGCGATGTCGCCGGCGGCATCATGCCCTCACTCCCCGACACTGGTGCCGACATGCTGATGGGGGTCGGCGGGTCGCCAGAAGCCGTCCTGACCGCCGCGGCGCTCAAGTGTCTGGGCGGTGACATCCAATGCAAGCTCTGGCCGCGCAACGACGACGAACGCAGTCAAGCCGAAAAGCTCGGCCTGAGCCTGGATTCAGTGCTGACGATCGACGATCTGGTTCGCGGCAACGACGTCTTCTTCGCCCTGACGGGCGTAACCGACGGCGAGCTGGTCAAAGGAGTTCACTACTTCCCCCACGGCGCCACCACCGAAACCCTGGTCATGCGTTCGCAATCTGGGACTGTTCGGCGCATCCAGGCCGTCCACAATTTCGAAAAGCTAGAGCATTACGCGACGCTGAGCGGAATCTAGCGAATCAGCCGCGGAAAGCGAGCAAGGGCACCAGCGCCTCGTCCGCCGTCAAACCGCCATGCAAGCCTTTGAACACAGTGCCCTTGTGCTGCGACGGAGTCCCATCCGGCGTCTCCACCGGCGCGATCAGCTGCAAATTTCGCCGAGGAAACAGCAGCACATCGCCAATCCGCGACGCGGCTCGATCAGATAACGGCCCAGGCCCAAACAGCCCGAGTTCAACAGCGTCCTCGCGCAACAACGGCGGAGCCACATCACGCAGCCGCTCGCGCGCATACGCCGACACCTCCGCCGCCGCGCCAGGCTTGGCGTGTAAATAGACACCCCGTCGCTCCCCGGCCGGTGGCACGCGCAACATCCCCATCAACTCGGGATGCTCCCCCAGGCTGACACTGAACTCCGGACCCGTATCCACGTGCCCGTGGTCTGCCGTCATCAACAACAGCGTGTCATCGCGGCGCGCCACATTTCGCAGCAGTCGTCCGAGTTGCAGGTCAAACGCCGCGACTTCCGCCGAGTGTTCGGCGGTTAGCGGTCCAATCACGTGCGCGATCGTGTCAACGGTAGGCCAGTAGGCATAGATGTACGTCGTCTCCTCCGCCTCTGCCACGAGCCGCGAGACGATCGGCTCGAGCGATGACGTCGCCACATAGCCGTCAGACGTGGCGTGCTGATGCAGCATCCGCGTCAATGCCGTGCCCGCGAAATGGACCGGATTGACGGCAAACGTCCGTCGCACGCCAGCCGCCTGGAGCCGTGCGTAGATCGTGTCGACCCAGAAAAACGACTCCGGCTGGACGCCGAACTCGGGATCGGCAAACGAGCCACGTCGCCCGGCCGGCCCCCAGCGAATCATCTCGGCGATGGTGTTGAACTCTTCGAGGTACAGCGAGTACGCCAGCAGCCCGTGGTCGCTTGGCGCGACGCCAGAGTTGATCGACCCCAGGGCTGCCACCGTCGTCGTTGGGAAGACCGACGTGAGCGGGCCGTAGGCGACCTGGCTGTCCCCCGCTGCGGCTCGCTTGAGCAGTTCGCTAAGACAAGGCGCGTTGCCGGCGGCGACCTCACGTTCGAGCTGCAGGTGGCCCAACCCGTCGGCGACGACGAGGACGATGGTCTTGACGCCGTGGGTCATAGCCGCGGGCAACACGCCAGGCGCCAGCGACGGCAGCTCCACCTCGATCGAAGGCGCCAGCAGCCGCAAGATCGAAGGAGCAATATTGGCCAGCCCCCGCCCAGCCCAATCAGGCCGAACAAACGATTCACCATCGAGCTCAAAGCTCGCTAGCTCGGCCACAGGGGACATGAATGACACTGTACTGGTGTCGGCCGGGGTGGCGTGCGCGCTTTGTGTACGGTTCGGGGGAGCCTGCGGCCCCCCGCCCCCGTTCACTGCTGCGTTCGCAAGCTCACTGCGCGCTCACTTCCGGGGCGACCCCCCGCAAGGGGCGCTTCGCGCCGCCGCCATGGCCCGCGACAACCCACACGGTCGGGCCAACAACCTGAACTCCGAGCGCCTGACCTTCCTGACCGACACGAGCGGCCCATAACTACCCGAACGCTCGAGCACGTGGCGTTCCTGACGGACACGATCCGGCCCATAACACTCTGGACCACTGAGCGATATCGCACCTGCTCGCCGCCGCAGTCCGGCTCACAACGAACCTG
>DASYKL010000367.1:0-6468 GCA_035995405.1 Chloroflexota bacterium | reverse complement strand
CACGCTGCTGCTGGCTGGCACCGCTCTGCTGGTGTCGATCGTTGCCGGTATCCCGTTGGGCGTTATCGCCGCGCTGCGGCGCAACTCACTGCCGGATTTCGTTGTGGCGCTGGTCAGTGTGGTGGGCCTGTCCGTGCCCGCATTCTGGCTCGGCATCATTCTCATTCTCGTGTTGTCGGTCAATCTCAACTGGCTGCCATCCTCGGGTATCGCCGCCACGGGTAGTGAGGGTGATCTGGGCGACCGGCTGCTGCACCTGCTCATGCCAGCACTCGTGCTGTCGACGACGGTTTTGCCGTACGTGGTGCGGTTCACCCGTTCGGCGCTGCTCGACGTGCTGAGCCAGGAGTATGTCCGTACGGCGACAGCCAAAGGATTATCGCGCGTGCGCGTCGTGTATGGCCACGCACTGCGGAACGCGCTCGGTCCGGTTGTCAGCATTATCGGTACGCTCGTTCCCCGCCTGGTAGGTGGGTCCGTGGTCACCGAGGCCGTCTTCGGCTGGCCAGGTATGGGCCGACTGGCCGTCGAGGCCGCGGCCGGCCGCGATTATCCGCTCATCGTCGGCATCACCGTCATCGTTTCAGCGGTCGTCGTGCTGAGCAGTCTGATCGTCGATATGGCCTATACCTGGCTCGATCCGCGGATCCGTCTGGCATGAGCGCCGCGGCCGAGACCCTGTCGTCCGCGCGGCCCGACGCGCCAAGCGCTGAAGCGCGGCCGTCGTCGGCAGCACGCGGCGGGCGCTCTGTCTGGGCGCGTCTGCTGCGCAATCCGTTGACGGCCGCGTCGCTGGCATTCCTTGCGGCAGTCCATCTCCTGGTATTTCTCGGGCCGCTGGCGTGGACGCTCTCGCCGCAACAAACCAGTGCGCTCAACGCCTTGCTGCCGCCTGGGCCCGGTCATCCGCTGGGCACCGATGACCTCGGCCGCGACGAGTTGAGTCGCTTGCTCCATGGCGGTCAGGTCACGCTGCTGGTCGGTTTTGCCGCGATGATCACCGCGACCGTCCTTGGACTGCTGGTCGGTGCAACAGCCGGCTTTTATAGCGGCTGGGTCGACGCGCTGCTGATGCGCTTTACCGACACGATGACCGCACCATCATTCTTTTTGATTGTGACGGCGGTGCTCGTACTTGGTCCGGGTCCGCTGACGTTGATTGCCGTCATCGGCGCTACCTCGTGGATGCAGGTGGCGCGCGTGATTTATGGCGAGACCTTGCGCCTCAAGACACTCGACTTCGTGCTCGCCGCCGAAGCGCTGGGCGCCCGTCGCGCCACCATTCTGTTTCGCCACGTCCTGCCGCAGACCATTCCGTCAGTGGTCGTTTCAGCGACATTGGGCGTAGGCTTCGCCATCCTGACCGAGTCGGCGGTCAGCTACCTGGGGCTCGGCATCCAACCGCCGACGCCGTCCTGGGGGAACATGCTCCAAAACGCCCAACAATACGTCTGGACCTCACCCGCTCTGGCGATCTTTCCTGGTCTAGTTATCACGTTCGTCGTCCTGGCATACAACTTCCTTGGCGACGGATTGCGTGACGCGGTGGACCCGCGCTTGCGCGTATGACGCCGTTTTCGATTGCCGCTGTCGGCGACGTTGCACTGCTCAACCGGCCGGGCGCGGCATTATTCCGTACCGGTTGGGATGATGCCGATCTGCGCCTCGCCAATCTTGAGGCGCCGCTCTGCGAGGGCGGCATACCGGCCGCCAAGCTGATCCGTTTGCAGAGTCCACTGCAAGCGGCCGAATGGCTGCGCGACGACCTCCGCTGTGACGCGGTGTCGCTCGCCAACAACCACATCATGGATTGGGGCCAGCCTGGCCTCGACTCCACCCTGTCGGCCCTCGACCGCACCGGCATCGCCTATGCCGGCGCCGGCGCGACGAACAGCGTTGCTGGGACGCATCGTTTGCTGACGGTGAATGGCTCGACGGTAGCGTTCCTGTCGTGGGCGTGCACCGTACCCGTGGGTTTCCGAGCGAACGCCCAACACGCCGGCCTTGCGGCCGTGCGGGTACGGACCTCCTACGCGGCCGACGCGCTCTTGATTGACGAGCAGCCTGGTACACCGCCGTGGGTCCATACCGAAACGTGGAGCGACGACGTCGCGGCCCTGGAGCAAGCGCTGGGCGCGGCCCGCGCCGCTGCCGACTTCGTCGTTCTCGCGTTGCACTGGGGCGTGCCGCCGCAATGGCAGTCCAACTTTCAGGGGCCATTGGCCGAATACCAGGAGACGTTGGCGCCGCGACTGGTCGCTGCCGGCGCCGACCTGGTTCTGGGACACCACGCCCATACGGTGTATGGCGTCCAGGCTTTTGCCCGTCCCGCCGGTTCTCCGGGTCTGGTTTGCTACAGCTTGGGAAATTACATCTTCCACCCGCTGGCTCAGCCCAGACCATTGCCCTTGGACGCGCCGTCGCGGCCGTATCACGCCCCCGAACGGCCCGAAAATCGGGACAGTTTCGTTGGCGTTTTCACCATCGACCAGGGCGTGGACGGTCGGCTCGCGGTGTGTGAAGCGCGGCTTCACACCTCAATCCTGGACCACAGCTGGGAGGCCCGGCCGGCTCCAGCTGACGCCACGCGCCAGGTGGTCGAACGGTTGCAGGCGTTCTCCGCGTGGCGGGAGACGACCACCCAGATAATGGATGGGGCGCTGGTGTGGCGGCCATGACGTTGACCGCTCAACCGCCAGTAGCGACCATGATGCGCGCCGCGGTCATTCGTCAGTACGGCCCGTCGGACACGCTCCATGTGGAGGAGGTGCCGACGCCGCGACCAGGTCCAGGTGAGCTCCTCCTCCACGTGGCCGCGGTTGGCCTCAATCACCTGGATGTCTTCGCCCGTCAGGGCCTGACGGGTCCGGGTGTCCACGGGATACGACTGCCGCACGTCTCCGGCGTCGACGTCGCCGGCGTCATTGCGACTGGTCCACGGGCCGGTGAGCGGGTGCTGGTCGATCCGGCTATCGGCTGCGGCACCTGCCGCCAATGTCGTCGCGGCGAGCTGTCCATGTGTCCGAACTACACCATCCTCGGCGAGCATCGCTGGGGTGGTCTGGCCGACTACGTGGTCGTGCCCGCGTCCAACGTCATCACGCTTCCTGCACACATCCCGTTTACACAAGCGGCGGCCGTGCCGGCCGCCTACACCACTGCCTGGCGGGGTGTGATCACCACCGGTCGACTACAGCCCGCCGAGCGGATGCTCGTCGTCGGCGCCTCCGGTGGCGTTGGCTGCGCAGCGCTGCAAATCGGCGTGTTGTTGGGTGCCGAAGTGCTGGCGCTGGCTGGTTCGGAGACCAAGCGTAAGCGGGCGGTGGAGCTTGGCGCCGTCGCCGCATTCGATTCGCGTGGTGATTGGCTGGCTGAGGTCCTGGCGTGGACCGCCGGCGAGGGTGTCGATCTGGTCCACGACGCGGTCGGTGCGCCGACCTGGCGAAAGAGCATCGGGACACTCGGCATGGGCGGTCGCATGGTCATCTGCGGCGCCACCGGCGGCGACAACCCGGATCTCAGTATCCGTGAGATTTACCAGCACCATCGCCAGATCCTGGGTGCGCCTATGGGTAACTGGCAGGATTTTCTGGACGTCTCGCGGCTGGTGTTCAACGGTCAACTTCAGCCTGAGGTGCACGCCGTTTATCCGCTCGATCGTTTGGGTGAAGCCGAAGATGCCCTCGAGTCGCGCACCCATTTCGGCAAGATCGTTATCAGCGTCAATCCTCTCTAAGGAGCTTTCTGAGATATGGCACTCGACGAGCAGATTCGCGGGAAACAGAAGCGCTATACCGGGTATCGGTCGTTCCAGTACCTCGAAGCTGGAGTGGACTACGCCGAATTCAAGTTGGCCCGCGAAGTGAATCGTGTCAGGTCGCGGGTTGTAGACGTTTCTCCGGAGCAGGAAGCGCGAGCGCAGAAACTGCTTACCGAGAGCCTGGTCATATCGCTGCACGACCACGCGTTCGTCGTGCCGGAGAACACGGACCAGATTTTCGAGTACCGCCGCGCAGGGCGGGACTGGACCGGCTACGAAGGTCTGGCGGTGTCGGGTATCGACGCCATTTTCGACTGTCTGATGGATGGCACCGCGTGCATTACTTCCAAAGCTGGTTGGAAGTGGGACGACGTTATCTGGGATCTCGGTATGCGGCTGTCCGATATCGCCCATCAAGACATGGTGTTTCGGGCTGACAACACCGACGATATTGTTCGCGCCAAAGACAATGGCCAGATCGCATTTGTGCCATCACTCGAAGCGGCCACCCCAATTGAGAACGAGTTGGACCGGCTCGACATTCTGTACGGGCTCGGTATTCGGTCGTCAGGCATCGCTTATAGCGAGGCCAATACGCTGGGCAGTGGCTTGCGCGAAAAAGGCGACGGTGGTTTGACCGAGTTTGGTCGCGCGGCTGTCCTGCGGATGAATAAACTGGGTATCGCAATCGACGTCTCGCATTCTGGTGATCAGACATCGCTGGACACGATCGAGGTCTCGCAAAAGCCTATTTTCATCACTCATGCTGGGGCGCGCGGACTGTGGAACACCAGGCGGATGAAGCCTGATGAGGTGCTCAAGCGCTGCGCGGAAAAAGGTGGTGTCATAGGCATCGAAGCCGCGCCTCACACGACGCTGACCAAAGAGCATCCCAAGCACAACATCGAGTCGTTCATGCAGCACTTCGAGTACTGCGTCGAGTTGATGGGCATCGACCATGTGGCGTTCGGCCCCGACACGCTGTTCGGCGATCACGTGGCATTGCACCACGCGTTTGCCCGCCAGTTGTCGATCAAGTCAGCCCATGGCACCGCCGACTTCGAGGAGGTCGAGTTCGTCGATGGCATCGAAAACCCGTCCGAAGAGTTTCCGAACATCGTGCGCTGGCTGGTCAAGCACAACTACTCGGACACTGAGGTCCGCAAGGTCCTCGGCGACAACATCATGCGCGTCCTGCGCGAAGTGTGGTGGCGCTAGACCTCTTAGCGGGCGATCCGCCAGACGCCTAGCGCGGTCGCCGCGAGCAGATGGGTGCCGTCGAGACTGAGGGCCAGGTCAGCGACGGCACCCAGGCCGGCGCTGCCCAGGTCGGCCCAGGTGGTGCCGCGGTCGTGGCTGGCCTGGACCGAGCCGGTGGTCAAACCGGCATACACCTGGTCGGGCGTTATCGGATCGTATGCCAGGCCCTCGACCGACGGACCTGACGCGAAATTCAGGACCTGGGTCCACGTCACGCCGTCATCATCACTGCGAAAGACTTTGCCGCCGCCTGGCGGAGCCGAGAAATGGGCCGACATGTAAAAGCGTGGCGGTTGCGCGCCATGCCCGCCGGTAATACGTGTCGGAAAGAGTGGCGTGGGATGGAAGAGCGGCGACCATGTTGCTCCGCGGTTGCGACTCTCTGCCAGGTCGGCGCCATACGGCACATCTCGACCGGCATAGCAGCCGGCGGTGCGCATTACCCGTTGGCTATCAGTCGGGTGCGGCGCCAGGATCAGGACGGTCCAGGTGCACAGGTTGGTGCCCAGTGGTCCTTCGAGCGTCGTCCAGGTCGCGCCACCGTTCTGGCTGCGGCGGAATTCGTATGAGTTGTTGGCTACGCCGGTGGCGGCGTACACCAGGTTGTGGTCAGCTGGGCTGACGGCCAGACCGAGGACCTGGTCGCCCGGCAGCGCCAGCACGGCTGACCATGTCGCTCCGCCGTCCGTTGTCTTGAACAGCGCCCCCGTACCACCAGCGTAGATGGTGGCCGCGTTCGTTGGATCAACGGCCACTCGACCCGCGCCGGCCGGGAGATTGACGCCCGCCCAGGTCAAGCCCGTGTCATTGCTGCGGAACAGTCCAGACTGGGTGCGAACGAAGACAGCGCCGCCAGCCGGCGTGAAGAGTTGTTGTGCTGGATCGCCGGCCAGTGTTTGTTGCCAATCCTCACTGACGCTCCACGCGCCGCCTGGTGCGACTTGCCAGCGGTGCCAGAGTGCGTGTGGTCCGCTGGCCGCGCGTGCCTCGGCGAAAAGCTCGAGGCGGCCGTCGGCGGTCCGTCCTACACCGACGTCGTTGGCAGGTTCACCCGCCAGAGACTCCCAGCCACTCCAGCCAGCGCCGGGCGCGGTTTGCCACAAGTGCCATAAGGCGCCACCGAGGACGCTGACAAACACCTCCAGGCGGCCGTCGGCGTTCTGGGCGACGGCCGGTTGACCGAGTGATGCCGCCCCAGCGGGTGTGCCAAGCGAGGTCCAGCTACTCCAGCTGCCACCAGGCGCGGTCTGCCAGATGTGCCACAGGGTGTTGAAGCTGCCGATCGCGAAGACTTCCAGGCGGCCGTCGGCGTTAAGGCCGACCACTGGCAGAGCCAGGTTGACACCGCCGGGAGTGCCCAGTGAGCTCCACGTACCCCAGCCACTGTCGGGCGCCGTTTGCGCGATGTGCCACAGCGCGCCGTCACTGGCGAGCGCAAAAGCCTCCAC
>DASYKL010000366.1:0-3319 GCA_035995405.1 Chloroflexota bacterium | reverse complement strand
CGCATGCCCGCGGTCCAGCAGCTGGTCAAGGACCTGTTCGGCAAGGAGCCCCACAAGGGCGTCAATGCAGATGAAGTGGTAGCTGTCGGCGCGGCCATTCAGGCTGGCGTGCTGAAAGGTGAAGTACGCGACGTCCTGCTGCTGGATGTCACGCCGCTGTCGCTGGGTGTCGAGACGCAAGGCGGCGTCATGACCGTGCTCATCCCGCGCAATACAACCATCCCAACGTCCAAGTCCGAGACCTTCACCACGGCTGCCGATGGCCAATCGAGCGTCGAAGTCCACGTCGTGCAGGGCGAACGGCCGATGGCGTCTGAAAACAAGTCGCTCGGCCGCTTCATTCTCGATGGCATTCTGCCGGCGCCGCGTGGCGTACCGCAGGTCGAAGTGACATTCGACATCGACGCCAACGGCATTCTCAACGTCTCAGCCAGAGACAAAGCAACGGGCAAAGAGCAACGCGTCGTGATTCAAGCGGCGAGCGGGCTCACGGAAGCGGAGATCCAGCGCATGGTGCGCGATGCGGAGGCCCATGCGGCCGAAGACGCGCGGCGCCGCGAAGAAGTGGAGGTCCGCAATCAAGCGGACACGATGCATTACCAGGCCGAGAAACTGTTGCGCGACCAGGGCGGCACGCTGCCTGAGACGGTGCGCAGTCAGATCGCCGAGAAATCGGCGGCGGTCAAGCGTGCCCTCGATGCCAATGAGGTGTCAGCCATGCGCACGGCGATGGCGGAGCTGCAGCAAGCGATGATGGCCGCCGGTCAGGCCGCGTACGGCGGTGCGAATGGCCACAACGGGGCCAATGGCGCTGGCGAGTCACCAACACCCGAGGGCGCCGTCGAAGGGGAATATCGCGAAGTCTAGGAGGCCGCGGTGAAAAGATCGATTCACGCAATTCTCGCGCTCGGCGTGCTGCTAGCGGCGTGTTCAGACAGGCCAACGGCCGCCGCACCGACGAGCGCTCAGCAGGTCGCGGCGGCCGTGCCCGTCGCGCAAGCCAATCCAGCTAGCGGGCAACGGCCAGCCGGAACCGTTCCTGACACCAACCCGGCGATTGCTGTGTACGCCCAGAATGGCGCGTCGGTGGTCAACATCACCAGCATCGCCATCGTACCGACGGTCCAGGGCCAGACCGCCCAACCCCAGGGCATCGGCTCCGGCTTCATGCTCGATACCGCCGGGCGCATCGTGACGAACAACCACGTCGTGCAGGACGCCGACCAGTTGTCGGTCACGCTACAGGACAAGTCAACGGTGCCCGCGAAGTTGTTGGGACGCGACCCGGACAACGACCTGGCCGTGATCCAGGTGGATCCGAATGCGACCGACGACCAGGGCCGCGCGATCACCGACCGAATTAGACCGGTCGCGATGGCCAATTCGGACGAAGTCATCGTTGGCCAAACGGCGATAGCGATCGGCTCACCTCTGGGTCTGGCCCAGACGGTAACCGAAGGCATTGTCAGTGCCAAACGCAATCCGGGCGACACCATGCAAGGGACAACCCAGTTGGACCTGCTGGGAGGAGCGATTCAGACGGACGCGGCGATTAATCCTGGCAACTCGGGCGGACCCCTGTTCGACGCCGGTGGCAATGTCATCGGCGTGGACAGCGCCATCTTGAGCCAGAGCGGTGGCAATGAGGGCATCGGCTTCGCGATCCCCACCAACACGGTCAAACGCGTGGTTCCAGAGCTGATCCAGAACGGGCAGTACCGTCATCCCTATTTCGGTATCACCGCGATTCCATTGTCGATCGTAGGCTCGGCTGCACGCCAACAGCTCGGCCTATCGACCACCGACAAAGGACTGCTGGTCGTCGACAGTACCGGCCCGGCGGCTCAGGCGGGCATCAAGGGTGGCAGCCGGCCGGTGGTGATCAACGGCGAGCAGATTCCAGCTGGCGGCGACATCATCGTCGCGGTCGACGGACAACCGGTCACGACCGCTGGCGAGCTACGCGCCTACATTGAAAACACCAAGCATCCCGGTGACACGGTGACCGTGACGGTCGTCCGCAATGGCCAGCGTCAGGACATCGCGGTAACACTCGGCGAACGACCGGCGACCACGCCGACACCGGCCCCAACCCGCTAAGGCAATGGAATTTCAGGACTACTACGCCACGCTTGGCGTTCCCAGGACAGCTTCGGAAAAGGACATTCGCTCCGCGTATCGGAAGCTGGCGCGCAAGCATCACCCTGACGTGAACCCTGGAAACGCCGAGGCCGAAGCGCAATTCAAACGCATCAACGAGGCGTACGAAGTCCTGTCAGACCCGGAGAAACGCAAGAAGTACGACCAGCTGGGCTCACGCTGGAAGGAGTACGAGTCCTACCAGCGGGCCCAGGCGGCGGCGCAAGCTGCCGGCGGGCCGAACCAAGCGCCGTTCGACTTCAGTGATTTCGCAGCGCAAAGCGGGCCAGGTGGAACAGGCGGTGGAGGAGGTGGAGGCAGCGGTTATCGAACGGTCTCAGCCGAAGACCTGCAGGATCTCTTCGGCGATGACGCGCCGTTCTCAGACTTCTTCGGCACGTTCTTCGGGGGTGGCGGCGGTGGCGCCAGCCAGCGTCGTGGTGCGCCGCGGCCGAGAGCGGGTAGCGACCTGGAATATGCGGTCGACGTGTCGCTGGAAGACGCGTACAAAGGCGCCACACGCGTCCTGGAGCTGCAGATGCCAGACGGCCAAACGCGTCGTCTGGAGGTCAAGATTCCGCCAGGGGTCACAGACGGCAGTCGCATTCGCGTCGCCGGGCAAGGCTCGCCAGGTCGCTCCGGCGGACGCGCCGGCGACCTGTACCTGGTCATCACGGTTCGACCGGATTCGCGTTTCGACCGCCAGGGTGATGACGTACGGACGAAAGTTACCGCGCCGCTGGCAACGATGGTGCTGGGTGGCGAGGTGGCGGTGCCGACGCCCGACGGTCGACGGCTGGCGCTCAAAGTGCCGGCCGGCACACAAGATGGCAAGCTGTTCCGCCTGCGTAACCAGGGCATGCCTCATCTAAATCAACCAGACCGCCGCGGTGATCTGCAGGCGGAAGTCCACGTCCAGTTGCCTGAGCGCGTGTCTGGGCGACAGCGCGAGCTGCTCGAAGAGTTCGCTCGGGCAACGAGCGCTTCGCCCGTTGGAGGTGCGGTATGACGGTCGAGGGTCGTTTCGAGACCTACTGTTCGATCGAGGTCGCCGCCCACCTCTCCGATGTGCCCGTCGCTCGGGTGCGGCGGCTCGTGCGCGCTGGCCTGATCGAGCCGCCGGCAGTTGAACGTGGTCGGCCAGTGTTTGGCGAAGGCGAGTTAGCCAGATTGCGCAAGA
>DASYKL010000365.1:0-4553 GCA_035995405.1 Chloroflexota bacterium | reverse complement strand
GCCAGATGCGCGACCTGGTCGGCTTGAGCAGCCTGCCCCGCGCAGCCCAGAAGCAGGTCTATCCTGCCGGCTGGGGTGACCTGGTGGCGGACCAGGCGGCCACCTATCGCTTCGATCCGCTGCTGCTGTTGGCGATGATGCGACAGGAAAGCTCGTTCGATCCGCGAGCCCAATCGGGGGCGCAGGCGATGGGTTTGACGCAGGTCGTGCCGTCCACGGCGCGTGAAATCGCCAGTAAGTTGGGTCGCGACGATTTCGCCGTGCGTGATTTGCTCAAGCCAGCGGTGAGCGTGGAATTCGGGGCGTGGTTTCTGGCGCAGTTGTTAGGCGAATACCAGGGTCGAGTGTTTCCGTCGCTGGCGGCATACAACTCAGGCGGCGGCAACGTCGCGCGCTGGCTGCAGCGCTACGGTGATGACCCCGATCTGCTGGTGGAGCAAGTCCCGTTTGCCGAAACGCAGACGTACCTGCGCATCGTCTACGACAATTTCTGGCACTACCAGAACCTGTACGGGCAATAAAAATGGATCTCGGGCTGCGGGGAAAGACGGCACTGGTTGCCGCGGCGAGCAAGGGATTGGGCAAAGGTGTGGCCCTGGCGTTGGCCCGTGAAGGTGCCACGGTGGTGATGTTCTCGCGCGACAAGGCTGGTATTGAGGACGCTGCCAACGACGTCGCGACCGCCGTCACCGACAACGCTGGCGTCATCGGTCTGGCTGCCGACGTCACCGTCCTGGCCGACCTGGAGCGCGTTGTCAACCTCGCCATAGAACGGTTCCACAGCGTTGACGTGTTGTTCAACAACGCCGGCGGCCCCAAGCCTGGGATGTTTGATTCGCTGACCGACGACGATTGGCAACACGCCTTCGAGCTCAACCTCATGTCGGCGGTGCGTTTGACGCGTCTCTGTCTCCCCCACATGCGTACAAAGCGGTGGGGCCGCATCATCACCAGCACGTCGTCGTCGGTCAAGCAGCCGCTGCCGACGTTGATGCTGTCCAATGCCGTGCGCAGCGCGACAACTGCGTGGTCCAAGACACTGGCCGACCAGGTGGCCCAGGATGGCATCACGGTCAACTGCCTCGCCCCGGGCAGGATCGCTACGGAACGCATCCGCCAGATCGATACGGATGTCGCCGAGCGCCAGGGACGCAGCCTGGACGACGTCACGCGCGATTCGCTGGCCAACATTCCGCTGCATCGCTACGGCGACCCGGCCGAGTTTGGCGTCGCGGCGGCGTTTCTCGCGTCTGAGCCGGCGGCCTACATCACCGGCGTCACCCTGCTGGTCGACGGCGGCCAGTTTCGCGGTACCTACTGATGCGGCTGTCGACGCGCCTCACTTATGGTGATGGCTTCCTTAACGCCGTCGAGCGCGTCGTGCAGATGGAAGAGCGCGGCCTCGATGTCGTGTGGGTCGCCGAAGCGTACGGCCATGACGCCGTGTCGCGGCTCGGCTACCTGGCCGCCAGGACGCAGCGCGTCGAGCTTGCTTCAGGGATTTTGCCGATCTACTCGCGCACGCCGGCCCTGCTCGCCCAGACGGCGGCGGGGCTGGACGAGTTGTCGAACGGTCGGGCGATCCTGGGGCTGGGTGCGTCCGGCCCGCAGGTCATCGAGGGTTGGCATGGTGTGCCATATGAAAAACCCGTTCAGCGCACGCGTGAGATCATCGAGATTTGTCGCATGGTCTGGCGCCGCGAGGAGTTGCGCTACGACGGCCGCGCGATCACCTTGCCCTTGCCCGCCGAGCGGGGCACAGGGTTGGGCAAACCACTCAAGATTCTGAGCCATCCGCTACGTGCGCGGATCCCAATCTACCTGGCGTCGATGGGCGATCGCAGCGTCGAGCTGACCGGTGAGTTGGCCGAAGGCTGGCTGCCGATCTTCTTCGTCCCAGAGCAGGCCGACGCGATCTGGGGTCAAGCGCTGCGCCGCGGGTTCGCCAAACGGTCCGAGGATCTCGGGCCGCTCGAGATTGCCGCTGGCGGCACGCTCGCTATCGGCGAAGGGTTGGAGCATCTGCGCGACCTGGAACGGCCGCACCTGGCGCTCTATATCGGTGGCATGGGCGCGCGCGAGAAGAACTTCTACAACGACCTGATACGGCTCTACGGCTACGAGGCTGAGGCTCGCCAGATTCAGGAGCTGTATCTGTCAGGAAAGAAGCAAGAAGCGGCCGCGTCGGTGCCGGCGAAGTTGCTCGAAGGTCTGTCGCTGATCGGGCCGGAAGGCTATGTCCGCGACCGGATCGCGGCGTTCAAAGCCGCCGGAGTGACGCTGCTGGACATCCAGCCGATCGGCCCCAACCCGCTGCGCGACGTCGAACAGGTCAAAGCCTGGATTTCCTGACGCTGCCGATCGACCTCAGTCACCCGCTCAGGCCCCGCGGATCAGCTCGCTCTCGATGCGCTCACGGATGGCGTCGCGCAGCTGGCGGTACACCGCCAGCTGCTCGTCCTCTCTGCCCGTCGCCTGGCTCGGGTCGGGAAAGCTCCAGTGCAGGCGTTCAGTGGCGCCGAAGAACACGGGACAGGCCTCGTTGGCTTGATCGCACACGGTGATGACGGCATCGAAACGTTGGCTGAGGTAGCGCTCCAGCGTCTTGCTCTCCTGGCCCGAGATGTCGATGCCGATCTCCTGCATCGCTCGGATCGCCAGCGGCCGGACGTGCGTCGCCTCGGTACCCGCCGAGAATGCCTCGAACCGGCTGCCGCCCAGCTGACGCAGCAGGCCTTCGGCCATCTGGCTCCGGGCCGAGTTGTGCGTGCAAAGAAAGAGCACGCGGCGTCTTGCCTCCGCGTCCGACAATCCTGTTTCAGCCAACGCCAGCCTCCTGTTCATGTGGCACCACAACGTCAGCCGCGTCATTGACCAGCGGCCACAGGAAACGCGCCGCGGCGCAGGCCAGTGCGGCGCCCAGCAACTGTGCCAGGACGAACGGCAATACAGATCCAGGTGCGATCCCGGCGAACGTGTCGGACAAGGTTCGCGCCAGCGTCACGGCGGGGTTAGCGAAGCTCGTCGAGGAGGTGAAGAAGTAGGCGGCAGTGATGTACGCGCCGACAGCAAACGGTGCGGTAGCCGCGCGCCCACTGCGGACCACACCGAAGACGACCAGGAGCAACCCGAACGTCGCGATCACCTCGCCGAGCCACAGCCCTGCAGAGCTGCGCACGTGACTGGACACCGATACCGCGGGCAACGAGAACATCAGGTTGGCGACGATCACCCCCACGGCAGCGCCAGCCACCTGAGCGATCACATAAGCGATGACTTCGCGCGGCCGCAGTCCACCAAACACTCCGTCGGCGACGCTTACGACGGGATTCAAGTGAGCGCCCGACACTGGCCAGTAGGTTGTTGCTCGGCACGAGCGCGCTGCCAATTTTGAGCTGCGACCCGAGCGGCGTCCCACGGACTTCCAACCGAAGGCGTGTAGCTCAGGTCGAGATCGTTGATGCTGTAGACGGCCAGCCGCGCAGCACCGCGGCGGCAGTCGTGAAATCTGCTGTCGCCGAACGCTCGCCGACCAGAGCGTGCCTGATCACAAGGCTTCTCAAACGTGTACGGATAAGCATACGTGCGGCCATGAGCGTCCAGTCGAAGATTCGGCATGTACACAAAAGAAAGCGCCCAGGCCGAGCAATCGACGAAGACACCTCCGCCGCGTTCAAGAACTGGCCGCCTTGGCCCCGACGAGACGCGCGCCTGGTCAATGACGGCCAACGTATCACCGCGGTCGGACGCTACTGCCTACGTTGACGGACAGGGACGTCCTGAATGATGCCCAAGGTGCGCGTGGCGACGTACACCGCACAGCGGGGGCTCTGCAGCGCTGGAATTGTCTCGTCCCAATTTTTTCGCGGCCATCCGGACAACTTCGGTAGAATTGTCCCGTTCTAGTTTGTGGGCCCACATCGAGACAATTGGAGGACTCGGTCCTGTGCCACGCGGTCGCCCCTCGCGCGCTGCCATTCATGCTCGCTTGACCGAGCAGGTTTCGGAGCTCCGCGCACGTCTGGGCGGTCTGCCGTCGCCCGAAGAGTCCGAGGGTATCTGGACCGACATCTGGTACCAGGAGGCGCATCACTCAACAGCGATCGAGGGCAACACACTCGTCCGCAAGCAGGTCGAGATTCTGCTGCGCGAAGGCCGCGCCGTAGGCGACAAGGACTTGCGCGAATACCTCGAGGTGCAGGGCTACGCCGATGCCGCAAGGTGGGTCTATGGCCATGCGCTCACGCCTGGGGAGTGGATCGACGAGGGGGCGCTCCTCTCTACGGCCGAGGTGCGCCACGTACATGAACTCATGATTGGGCCAGCATGGAAGGCGTCAGGCCATCCCACAGCAACCGATCAGGAGGGACCAGGTCAATGGCGCCAGCACAACATCCAGTCCTTCTCGGGCGGGATGGAGCCACCCTCCTGGACAGAGATCCAAGCGCGTATATCGAATTGGCTTTTAGAGGTCAACGCTTTGCGCGCCGCATATGCCCAGCCAATGCCAACACTGGATCAAAAACGCGCGAGCGACCCCGCCAACCGGCTCT
>DASYKL010000364.1:0-6649 GCA_035995405.1 Chloroflexota bacterium | reverse complement strand
CTGCATCGCTCATCGTTTGGCTCTCGGGCCGATTCTACTGAGCAGGTGGAGGGGTGGGAGGGCCACTCAGCCCGTCGCGGGCGGCCAGAAGTAGGGTCGCCGCTGGCCGATCGTCTGACCCGGCGTGGGCTCAGGCGGCTTCGCCCTTGCGCCGACGGCCACGTCGGCCGTTGCGGGCTTTGGTCTGTGTCCCGCGTGCTTCACGCACCTGGAAGCGCAGGACGCCTGTGCCTCCGTCGCGAGCCCACTTCAGCGAGTAGCCGGTTTGTTTGGCAGCTTGACCGAGGCGGCGCTTCAACGCGCGGCTGGACAGTGGGCCGAGCTCGATTTCCGCGGCGTCACCGGGCTGCAGTTCGCGCAGTGCATCGGCGTACTCAGACAGGTCCATCTGTCCGCGCTTCGGAAACACCTTGGCCGCTTCATCATTCGTTAGCTTGCGGATTTGTACAGGCACAGGCTTTCATCAACCTCCCGATGATCCGCTCGCCACAAGGTGAGCGTGGAAGTGCTTGGCCAATCATACACGTTTGAACGCTTAAACGCGTCCAAAATCGCGTGCTTCACCCCACACAGCACGGAACGAATCGGATATTTCACCCAGCGTACAGTACGCTTCAACGGCCTCAACGATGAGTGGCAGCACGTTCTGACGGTCGTCTCTGGCTGCCTCACGTAGGCCTTCGAGCATCTGCGTACAGCGTTCGTTGTCGCGTCGCGCACGCAGTGCGCGCAAACGTTCACATTGACGCTGACGCACGGTCGGATCAACGGTCAAGAGGTCGGCCGAAGGCTCTGGCTCGCTGCTTTGAAAGCGATTGGTGCCGACAATGATGCGGTCGCCATGTTCGATCTGACGCTGATATTCGTACGCTGCTTCCTGAATCTCTGACTGGATATAGCCGTTCTCGACACACGCCAGGGCGCCGCCGCGCTCGTCGATTCGGTCGATGTACTCCCACGCGCGTCGTTCGATCTCGTCCGTCAAGGATTCGACGTAGTATGAGCCCGCGAGCGGGTCAACCACGTCGCCAACACCACTTTCATAGGCCAGCACTTGTTGCGTCCGCAGCGCAAGCTGTGCGGTTTCGGCAGTTGGAAGTGCCAGCGCCTCGTCCTTGGCATTGGTGTGCAGCGACTGCGTTCCACCCAGAATTGCGGCCAGCGCCTGGACGGTCACCCGTACGACATTGTTGTCGATCTGCTGCGCTTGCAAGGTCACCCCGGCGGTTTGGGTATGAAAGCGCATCATCCACGAACGCTGATCGCGAGCGCCGAATCGCTCGCGCATGATGCGCGCCCACATCCGCCGCGCGGCGCGAAATTTGGCCACTTCTTCGAGCAGATTGTTGTGGCTGTCAAAGAAGAAGGCGAGGCGCGGTCCGAAGCTGTCGATTTCAAGACCAACCTGCAACGCGGCATTGACGTAGGCGATACCATTGGCCAGCGTGAACGCCAGCTCCTGAACCGCGGTTGCGCCGGCTTCGCGCATGTGATAGCCGCTGATGGAGATGGTGTTCCATTGCGGTACCTCGCGGGCACAATACGCAAACAGGTCGGTGATCAAGCGCAGGCTCGGACGCGGCGGATAGATGTATGTTCCGCGCGCGATATATTCCTTGAGGATGTCGTTCTGGACGGTTCCGCTGATCACGGCGGGATCGGCGCCTTGTTTGCGCGCCACGGCAACATACAGAGCCAAGAGGATGGGCGCAGTCGCGTTGATCGTCATCGACGTGGTCACTTTGTCGAGCGGAATCCCAGCGAACAGCTGCTCCATATCCTCGAGGGATGAGATCGACACACCGACTTTGCCGACTTCACCCTCAGCCATCGGATGATCGGCGTCGTAGCCCATCTGCGTTGGCAGATCGAATGCGACCGAGAGGCCCGTTTGACCGCGCTCGAGCAGATAGCGGTAGCGCGCGTTGGATTCTTCGGCTGAGGCGTAGCCGGCGTACTGACGCATGGTCCACAGCCGGCCGCGGTACATGGTCGCCTGGGCGCCGCGCGTGAATGGATATTCACCCGGATAGCCGAGCCTGGTTTGCTCGTTCCAGCCGCGCTCGGCGAGGTCGTCGCCGGTATAGGCGATCTGTGGCTCGATATGCGACGTCGTCTCGAACACGGCATCGCGCTCGGGCGTCCGCTCGAGGGCCTTTTTGAGCGTCGTCTGGCGCCACTCCTCGGCTGACTCTGAGGTCACGGCGGTGTCTGTTGCTTCAGCTCCCGCCACAGCAGATACAGCGCTTCCATTGCGCCGCGCCGCTTGTATTCCGCGCGGGTCGTGGAATAGCGGGTTTCCTGACACGTCTGGCGGCCGTCGATGTCGACCACGATATAGAGCTGGCCAACGGGTTTGTCTTCTGACGGGTGCGGTCCGGCATTGCCGGTTGTGGCTACAGCGATACCTGCGCCTGCTGTTGCTCGCGCGGCAGTGGCCAGTGCTTGCGTGGTTTCAATGGCGATGGTGCCGTGCTGTGCCAGGATGTTGCGCGGCACGCCAAGCGCTTCTTTGGCTACCGCGGAATACGCCACGTAGCCGGCGAGAAAATAGTCGGACGCGCCAGGCGCGTCGGTAATCAGGCTGGCGAGTTGGCCGCCGGTCGCGCTTTCGGCCACAGCGAGGTGCGCGCCGCGTTGGCGCAACAGCGCGCCGACCACGGCTGGCAGCGTATCTGTTTCGCCCCCGTATACGTGGTCGACGACGCGCGCTCTGACCTGGGGCTCGAACGCGTCCAACAACGCTTCGGCTTCGGTGGTCGTCGCGGCTTTGGCGGTTAGCCGCAGGTGGATACCGTCGCTTTTGGCGTACGTGGCCAGCGTCGGATTGGCTGAATGGGTCAGGTCGCCGAGTGCTTCTTCGGCGTGCGATTCGCCGATCCCGGCAAGCTTGAGCAGGCGCGAAATGATGGCGCCGCCGGTGATCAATTTGGCAAGACGCGGGAGAGCTTCGTCGGCCCACATCTGGTGCATTTCGTGTGGCACGCCGGGCATCGAAACGATGACTTTGCCGTCACGTTCGACCCACCAGCCGGGGGCCGTCCCGATGGGATTGGGCAGGTAGGTACCGGAGGGAATGGTGGTGGCCTGCTTGACGTTGCGCTCCGGCATTGTCCTGCCGCGTTTCTGGAAGAAGGCACGGAGGTCTTGCTCGAGGTGAGGTTGAACTTCGAGGGTTTCGCCCATGACCAGGGCGATAGCTTCGCGGGTCAGGTCGTCTTCGGTCGGTCCCAGGCCGCCGCTGGTGACGATGACGTCAGAGCGCTCCAGCCCGCGGCGGAACGCCTGCGCCAATCGCTCGAGGTTGTCGCCGACCTGGGAGACGTAGTACAGGTCGAGGCCCAGGGCGGGGAGCTGTTGGGCCAGGAAGTTGGCGTTGGTGTCGACGATCTGACCGAGGAGGAGCTCGGTGCCAATCGACAAGATCTCAGCTTTCATACGGTGTGTTTCGATGATGAGTGTACGCTCGGGCTCGACTCCGCCTCACTCCAGAGTGAGAATGATCTGGCCTTGTTCCACTGTCTGTCCCGCCTCGGCGGTGATCGTGCTGACCGTGCCGCCGCGGGCGAGAGAGAGCTCGTTTTCCATCTTCATCGCTTGCAGCACCGCTAGCGGTTGGCCTGGCTCGACCGTGTCGCCGGCTGCGCACAGGATTTTCACCAACAAGCCCGGCATGGGCGCTTTGAGCTCGCGGCGGCCATGGCTACCCTGGCGACCGCCAGCTACCGCGGCCAGGCGGGCGCGGACTGCGTCGACTACCTCGGCGCGGTAGTCCAGACCGTCGATGGCCAACAGCGTGCCGTTGTCCGTCTGGGCCGCGAGCAGGTCGACGCGGCGCTCGCCCAGCGCCAGCCAGTGCAGCGGCCCATCGACTGTGCCGATATCGACGGGTTGCTCCTCACCATCGTCGACACGAACCAGATAGCCAATCCCGTCACGGCGAAGAGCGACAGTGAGCACGCGCTCGCCGATCGTCACCTGGTACGTCGAGGCGACGCCGGGCATCAGCGTAACGCCGCCAGACGGGCGCCCTGATGCCATGCCGAGGGCGCTTCGTGGTCTGTTGTCGGTGCCACGGAGGCGCCGTTGGCGCCAGGCGGGCTGGCAACGCCGCGCGAGCGTTCGGCCAGCAGCGCCGCGCCAATCGCGGCGATCTCAAGGTGCTCCGCACCCGGTCTTTCAGCCTCGGCTGCCGACCACTCGCGGCCCAGCCAACCCGTGTCGACCTCGCCCGAGCGCACAGACGGATGAGCCAGCAGCCAGCGGTGCAGCGGCAGGCTCGTGCGGACCCCCAGAATAAGAAATTCGCGTAGCGCGCGGGCCATGCGGTCCAGACCCAGCTCGCGATTGGCCGCGTGGACGATGAGCTTGGCGATCATCGGGTCGTAGTACACGCTGATGATCGCTCCCTCTTCAACGCCTGAGTCGACCCGCACACCCGGCCCGCTCGGCGGTCGATAGCCGACCAGGCGACCCGTCGACGGCATGAAGCCGGCCGCCGGATCTTCGGCGTAGATACGGCACTCGATCGCATAGCCGCGGCGCTGGATCGCCGACTGGTCGTAGCCGAGCGGTTCGCCCGCGGCAATGCGGATCTGCTCGCGGACCAGGTCGATGCCGGTGACTTCCTCAGTCACCGGGTGCTCGACTTGCAGGCGGGCGTTGACTTCGAGGAAAAAGAAATCGCCGTTCGGCGCCAGAAGGAACTCGACGGTCCCGGCGTTGGTGTAGCCGGCCGCCTGGGCCGCGCGCACGGCGACTTCGCCCATCTGCTCGCGTAACGCTGGGCTGACCGCGGGAGACGGCGACTCTTCGAGCACCTTCTGGTGGCGCCGCTGCAGGGAACAGTCGCGTTCGCCAAGCCAGACGCAGTGGCCGTGCTGGTCGGCGAGGATCTGGACTTCGACGTGACGCGGTCGGTCGATCGCGCGCTCGAGGTAGACGGCCGGATTGCCGAATGCCGAGCCGGCTTCGCTCATCGCTTGACGGAACGACGCCTCGAGTTGGGTTACATCGTCGACCATGCGCAGCCCTTTGCCGCCACCGCCCGCGACGGCTTTCAAGGCGATCGGCACGTCCGGAAAGCCAACGTCCTGGGCTGCGCGGCGGACCTCGTCGAGGTTCGACAGTGGCTCGAGCGTGCCGGGCACGACCGGTACCCCCGCGGCTTGCATCAGCTTGCGCGCTTCGGTTTTGAGACCCAGGTCGCGCATGGCCTGGGGCGGCGGCCCGACGAAGACGATGCCCGCATCGAGGCACGCCTGAGCAAAGTCCGCGTTCTCGGCCAGGAAGCCGTAGCCAGGATGAATCGCCTCCGCGCCGGAGGCGCGCGCGGCGTCGAGGATACGGTCGATGCGGAGATAGCTGTCGGTAGCCGAGGCCGGACCGATCGGGTAGGCGGCATCGGCCAGGCGCACGTGCAGGGCTTGCGCGTCGGCTTCGGAATACACCGCCACACTGGCGATGCCCATCTCACGACAGGCGCGGATCACGCGGACCGCGATTTCACCGCGATTGGCTACGAGGAGTCGTTTGAACACGCTGGCGCCGCTAGCGAGTCTAAAGGGTGCACCGCGCGAAATTGGCAAACGGCGCTCGACTGCGCATAACCGGGCACATTGTGAAGAGGAGCTATCACGCCGTAGTCACAGCGGTCTGTGCTGGCGGCATGAAGCGGCTTAGCGCGTGACGTCGAACAGGTGTTCCGTTTACCGTCGATTGACCGGAATCACATGGCCCTCTCGCTTGCCCACACGCCGTTTGTCATTGTCGACCTGGAAACTACCGGCGGCAGCGCATCGTTTGATCGCGTGCTCGAAATTGCCGCCATTCGGGTCGAGAACGGCGTCATCGTGGACCGCTTCGAACGACTCACCGAGCCGGGTATTCCTATCCCGGCGATCGTCACTCGGATCACCGGCATCAACGCCGCGCTCGTGCGCGGCAAGCCGGCTTTCGACACGATGCTGCCCGATTTGCACCGCCTCTTCGAAGGCGCGGTCGTCGTCGCCCACAACGCCAGCTTCGACTGCAACTTTCTCAGCAACGCCTTTGCACGTGTGGGGCTGACGTGGGATGGTCCGCGGCTGTGCACGCTGCGTCTGGCGCGGCGGTTGATCCCTGGCCTGCACAGTTACAAACTCGACAGTCTGTGTGCGTTTCTAGGCTACCCATTCGTGCAGCGCCATCGCGCTGGACCTGACGCCGAAGCGACGCTGTCGCTGCTGCAGCATCTCATCGACGCAGCAGTCGGGCGCGGTATCGACACCCTGGCCAGTTTGCTGGGGGTACAACATCAGCCGGTCAGCCACAAACGCCGCAAAGGGAAAGTCGATGAAGCACAGGTCGCCAGCCTGCCGACCGGGCCCGGCGTATACCTGTTGAAGGACCTGCGGGGCCAGGTGGTCTATGTCGGCAAAAGCGTCAATGTGCGGTCGCGGGTGCGGACGCATCTCCGTCCGTCGGGGACTGCACATAGCGCGGCCCAACCGCGACTGAGGCGGCGGCTGCCGTTGATCGCTGACGTCGAAGCGATCGAGACGAACTCGGAGCTCGAGGCGCTGCTGCTCGAATCCAAACTGGTCAAGCGGTATTTGCCGGCCGCCAACAGCCTGCTGCGCGATTACCAGGACTACCCATTCATCAAACT
>DASYKL010000363.1:0-3043 GCA_035995405.1 Chloroflexota bacterium | reverse complement strand
TCGGCGTGATTCCGACACAGCGCAACGTCATCGCCTTAACGCAAGGCCCAATCCTGAACTACACGAGCGTGCTGAACATCGCGTTTCTCGTTTTGGCCGCCGCAATGGTGTGGCGTTTTCTACGGACGGGCGGCCCGCAGATGCTCCGCACGATGGGCCGGGACAATCGTTGACCGCCACCTCTGTCGAACCTAGAGTGGAAGAACGCCGCCATGATCCTGACCTCCGTCAACACCTCGCTGTCCGGGCCCCTGCGGTTCATCCGCTATGCGTTCATGCCCAATCGGCTGCGGTATTGCGGCGGGGACGATAACCGCACCCTGTTCGAATACGGCATCGACAACGTGTTCGACGCTGGGCTCTCGCCGCTGCTCAGACGTTTCAATGGCGCGCTGCCGTACCTGCAGCTGATCGCGCGGGCCAACGGTATCGCCGATCCGTTCGACGCCCGCGTCGTCGAGGCATACTGGATTGGCAATCAGTTGCTCGATGGTATCGAGGTGCGCCAGTTGTATGACCATTTGCTTGAGCGGTTCGGGAAACAATTGCAGGGTCGAACGCGTGACTTGATCCTGGGCAAGGCGCCGGCCGGCGCGCGGCCTCACCACAGCTTCCATGTTCTGGAGGTCCACAGTCGACTGGGTGAGCTCGAGCACTCACTGCACACGCTCGACAGTTGTCGCGTGAGCTGGGGTCGGGTGACTGGCGTCGAGTTCAGCGAGCTGCTCGTGGAGCGCGCCCCGTTGTTGCTCGAGCAGGGCAAACTCGTGCTCGGTCACCCTCAGATCACACGCGTGACGCGTCAGATCGAAGGACGGGGCTTCGCCGACGACGCCCAACCCGCTGATTGGGTGTCGTTGCACTGGGGCTGGGCGTGCGAGGTGCTCACGCCACTCCAGGTCACCAATCTGGAGCGCCAGACGCGGCACAACCTGGCGATCGCCAACCAGACCATCTAGCTCGATAGATTGATTTCCTGATTCAGCAGCAGCTCTTCACCGCTCACCGACGATCGCACATACACCCACAAATTATGATGCAGGATGTGGTTGTACTTGGTCGGCTGCCAGGAGACTGACCAGCCCGTACCGACAAACGACGCGTCGCCGAAATATTGACTACCCGCTTCGCCTCGTGGGCCGTCCATGTACACCTGGACACGATCGACACCGATGCCGAGTTCGGCGCGCGTACGAGTGTCATAGGCGATCCCGTAAATCGTGCCGTTGTTGTTGGAAACCACAACATCTTCCGGCCGCGGTGAAATAATCTTGGCCACGAGCCCGGTCGCCGACACCGGCTGCGCCACGGCCGCGCCGCTACCGATCGTGACGCTGACCGTCTTGGCCCACGAGCCGCGGCCTGGCGTATGGGCCAGCACCGTCAGCGTCTGCATGCCAGCTGGGATCGATCCGCCAACAACTGCGCGAAATCCAGACGAGATAAAGTACGGGTTGCCCGTGACGCCAGCGACGTCTGGCCGGCTCAGTCCCACTACGGCATGGCCCAGGACCGTCCCACCGAGCAGGACCTGAACATCGTCGACACCGGCCCATCCTTCGGCGGTCGTATCGACTACCCAGCCGCTAACGGCGAACGTCGCACCCGCGGCAAGGCTCGAGCCACCCGTGGGCTGATCGATAAACCCTTTGAGCGTGTTGTCGCCGGCTGCGCCAGCCGCAGGCATCCACTCGCCGCCTGGCAGGCTTTGCGCGAACGCCCCGGCCGGGGAGGCCAGCAGCATCAGCCCCACAATTGCAACTAGGTACCGCCACATGTGCACGCGCTGATGGTAGCGCTGGCGATTGCCTCGGTCTATGCCACCCCGGCCGCGGCCGTCTTGCCGGCCCAGGCGCGATCGGAGGGTGCAGCGGCCCAGCGCAGCAACAACTCGGCGTAGAACGAATGCGAATTCCGCTGCGCGCTTGCTGAAGCTGCCGACCACCGACCCTACCCCAACTTAGCTGACGGGAGCTGACCGGCGCGAAGAGACGCAGCACCGCTGGCCACATACCTGGACGGCGAGCGCGTCGGCGTCCCTCACCGGGTGGTCACGGCACGAGCAGGGGTCCAAACCGGCCGAAGTTTACCCGTAGCAACGAGAAGTCCAGCAGATCAACACAGCCATCGCCATTGAGATCCGCTCGCGCGTCATACCCTGTATCCCTGTCGCATTTACCAAACGTCGTGCGTAGCATCGAAAAGTCGAGCAGGTCGATGGCATCATCACCGTTGATGTCGCCCACGGCCACCTGACCAAAGTCCAGGGCAGGATTATTTCCTGGGCTCAAGACCACACCTGGAGCCAGCTTGCTTAACCCTTGCGCCATCTTCAGTTGGACATCGTAGGTGCCCGGCTGCAAGTTTGGAACCACGAATTCACCGGACGTATCGGTCGTCGCCGACGCAGTGGTTGGCACCGCACTGCTGTGCGATTGCTGGAAGCTGAGCTGCACTGTGGTTTGCCAGCTGGAATTGGGCGCCGGACCGCGGCCCAGGAAGGCGATCCGGCCCCAGAAAGAGGCGCTCGCCGACTGCGGTGTCGGGCTACTCGTCGGAGTTGAGGTGGGAGTCAACGTCGGTGTAGCGGAGGCGGTTGCCGTCGCGGTCAGCGTCGTCGTAGCTGTGCTTGTAGCTGAGGCCGTGGCAGTCGGGGTCGCAGTCGGTGTTTCGGTGGCGGTCGGTGAAGGCTGTGGTGCACTCACCGCGGCTGCTGCATTGATTCGACCGTATGCCCACGACGAGCCGGTGCCCGCAACGGGATCGGCCGTCTCGAACAATCGATTCACAACGGCCTGACTACTGGTACCGTATGAGCTCGCCCACAACAAGGCCGCGACGCCGCTCACCACCGGTGCTGCCATTGACGTACCCTGCATCTCGACATAGCCGCCCGTGTTACTGGTCGAGAGGATCTGATGCGCGAGCGCATTCACCCCTCCAGGCGCCGCTACGTGCACCCACGGTCCGAATGTCGACAGAGAAGACTTCGTGTCGTTGGAGTCGGTGCTCGCCACGGCCACGACGTGTTGACAACTCGCGG
>DASYKL010000362.1:0-4346 GCA_035995405.1 Chloroflexota bacterium | reverse complement strand
CGCCGGTCCGCGGCGCCGCGGACCTGCACACCTCCGTCGACGAGCTCGAGGTCCTCCGGCGCGGCTTCGAGCAGCAGCCCGGCGATCGACAAAGCTTTCGCTTTGACCTCCTGTGCCGCGATAGATGCCGCATTGCCGGCCATCACGGCATTGCGGCTGGCATATGTGCCCACGCCAAACGCGATGCCGTCCGTATCGCCATGAGCAATGCTGACATCTGTCGGGGCAATGCCAAGCTCGTCCGCAACAACCTGTGTCAGCGCTGTCGCGGTGCCCTGGCCATGTGGCGACGCACCGGTCACCACGGCGACTTTGCCACTTGGATCCACGCGCACCATGCCGCTCTCGTGTGGTCCGAGCCCGGTCAGCATGACGTACGCGCCGAGCCCGATGCCGAGCAGTTTGCCTTCGGCACCGCGAGCGCGCTCGTCGGCTTGCCGCTGCCGCCAGGAAGCGTAGTTGGATAGCTCGAGGGCACGATCCAGCCCACCGACGTAATCGCCGCTGTCGTACACGACACGAATATCCTGAGCGGACTCGGTCCCGACATCCCAGGGGAACTCGTCGGCCTGAATAAAGTTCTTGCGCCGTACTTCGGCCGGATCGAGGCCCAGCTCTTCAGCCAGGCGGTCGACGATGCGCTCGGTAGCGAAGACCGCCTCTGGCTGACCTGCACCGCGATAGGCTGCCGCGGGCGCTTTGTTGGTCAACGCGACGCGCACCCGACACGCATAGTTGTAGAAGCGGTACGGGCCGGGCAGACCGGCCATCGTCAGCGACGGGCAGAGGATGCCCAGGCTGCGCGTGTATGCGCCCTGGTCCGACAGCACGTCGGCGCGCATGGCCAGAATGGTTCCGTCGTTGCGGACGGCTAGCTCCATGTCGTGCCACTGTTCGCGCGCATGGACGGCCGTCAACAGGTGCTCGCGGCGTGTCTCGATCCATTTCACCGGACGGTTGAGCCGCCGCGCCAGCAACGCCAGGACGACTTCCTCCGGGTAGACATCCTGCTTGATGCCAAAGCCGCCGCCGACATCCGGCGCGATCACCCGAATTGCGTGTTCTGGTAAATCGAGCAGTTTGGCCAGAGCCTCCCGCAGCGTGTGCGGCCATTGCGTGGAGGACCACAGCGTCAGGCGTTCGCGGCCGGCGTCCCACAGCGCGGCGACGCCGCGAGTTTCGAGCGGCATGCCCGTGTAGCGCTGGACATAGAAGCGACCGCTGATCACGCGGTCTGCTTCGCGAAAGGCGGCATCGGGGTCGCCAACTTTGACCTCGAATTCGCCCGCAAGATTGTTGCTCAACGTCGAGTGGAGCAGCGGTGCGCTGTGTTCAACCGCGGCTAAGGCATTGGGCACCGGCTGGAGCGGGTCGTAGTCGACCGCGACCGCGGCGGCTCCATCGTCGGCCAGCGGGCGCGTTTCGGCCACAACAGCGGCGATCGGATCGCCCACGTATCGCACGGTGCCATCAGCCAGGCTCGGCTGACCGCACGGCCGCAGCGCGTGGTGGCTGACCGTGGCGTGGATTGTCCGCGTATCGATGTGTTCGCTGGTAACAGCGTCGACGACGCCGGCTATACCGAGCGCCGCGGTCAGATCGACGCCGAGCAGGCGAGCGTGCGGAAAATCGCTGCGAACGAACGCAACGTGGAGCTGGCGAGGCAGCTCGAGGTCTTCGATGAACGCGCCCTGCCCGCGCAGCAAGCGAGCGTCTTCGACCCGTCGCACGGGCGCGCCGACAAACGGCATCGAGCGAGTGTACAGAGCGCGGCTGTCAGCATCAGCCTACGATCAGGCACGCATGTCGGCGACGCAGCGCGTGGACGACGCTCATTGCTACCAGGCGACCGGTCTTCGGGTTGTCTTCTGACGGTACGTTCTCGATCTGAAAGCGCAGCTCGCCGAATGCGCCGCAAGCGACGACCTCGTGCATATTGCGCTGTACGTGCGGGTCGGCAAAAACGCGCACCTCGGTTCGATCAAAGCCGATACCAGCCAGGCTGACCGCCGCGGCCACGTTGATGCTTTCGGGAAACAGCAGTGCTCCCTCGCGAGCGGTGCCACGGAATAGCTCTTTTGGCGCTTCGAGCTGCTCCGCTTCGGCGGCGCTCATCAGGGTCCCGGCGGGCTTCCGCGTCGTATGCGTAACGCGTTCCAGACCACCAACGGCGGCGGCGGCAAGCGCATCCAGACCACCGATCGCGCCCGACGCGACGATCATGCGCCCGCCGCCACTCGCGGCGGCTTCGCCTAGCGCAAATTCGACTGCCGGGTTGGCCAGAGCGCCGACACTGACCATCAGCAAGTCGACGCCGGCGCGGAGCACGCCAGGGCCGTGCTCGGCTAACGCGGCATGGCCCGCCAGCTCGACGATGACCTCTGGATGCCTGGCGAGCAGCTCGTTCAGGTCCGTGCAGACCGCTGGTGAGCCCTCGCCGCGGACTTTGGCGGGGTTGGCGACGAGTGCGCCGACAACGTCGATGCCGTCGTCCTCGTCGAGCAGCCGCGAGACGCCCCGACCGATTGCGCCGAGGCCGATAATGCCGACCCTCATACGCCGATCAGCTTAGCGGCAGGTGTCCCGTGATTGACGACTTACGCGGCGCTGGCCAGTGCCGCGCAGCCGGCAGCGCGCATCTCGTCCGTCAACGTGTGATCGGTATTGGCGAACTCGGTCAACGCCACAGTTGCGCCCAGACGGATCAGCGCCTGTGTAAACGACCGCGCCCGAGCCAGGCGATCCAGCCCGATGTAGGGGTCCCAGGCGTCGGGTACGTCGGCCTCGAGGGTGTCGGAGGCGCCGACGCCGATCCAGACCGGCACCGACTCGAACTGACGGGGGTCGAATGCCTGGCCGCCGTCGGTGCTGGCCAGGTTGGCTATGCCAAAGGGGAACTGCAGTGTCTTGCCGGTGTTGGCGTCGCGGGAGAACGGCAGTGTATAGGTGCCGGCCGAGACGGCTGCTACGGCGGTGACTGCAGCAGGATGGATTTCGGTGAAGCGCAGAGCGAGCTGGGCGCCGCGTGAGTGGCCGAAGACGAGCACCCCCGGTTTCACGTCGTAGCCCGTGTGCTCCGGCAGGTGAGCGACATACTCGGACAGCCAGGCGATCAGGGCCGGCTCTTCGCGGGCAATCTGCAACGGGTCGGTCCAGTCGCCGTAGTTGATGGTTGGGGCGACAATCAGCCAGCCGTTGGCGTCGGCCTGGCTGGCGAGTGCCGCGCCGAAGTCTGCGCCGTTGCCACCCATGCCGTGCAGCGCGACGAGCACTTGCAGCGGACCGTCAGGCGCAGTTTGCGGTGCGCGGATGTAGACGTCCTGGATTTCGGCTGCGCCGGTAGCACGCAAGGTGGCGATGGACGGGCTTTGAGCGGCGAAGGCCCTGGCTCCGCCGGGGGCGAGCACAGCCAGAGCCAGGATGAGGAAAAACGTTCTTAGCGCGCGGACGGACGGAGGCAACGCGCATTTATAACGAGTAGGCCCGCCGCGGCAAAGAAGTTGTCGCTATTAGCCCCAGGGTCGCGGTTCGGGCTGCGGCGCGGTCGGCAGCGTCGGCTCGGGCGCCTGGCCGTACTGCGGGGCCGGCGTCGGCGGAGGTGTCGGGCCAGCCGGCGGCGGCACAACGGCGCGTGTCTCCATCAGCTCGCGATCGAGGTCGGCCGGCTCGACGCCATGGGTCACGGCATCCAGATATTCGTAAGCGGCGCGAAAGCGCTTGAGGATGCTCCCCAGCGAATCGGGACCGCGGCCATATGCCTCAGCCCAGCGCGCCGCGAGCTGAATGCGCGTTACGGCATCGTCTCCGCCGCCAACGCCGATGCGTTCGCCGCGGTGCTCGCGGTCGTCCTTGTCGTCTCGGGCGTCGCGCTTGCCGTCGGCACCCTCACCTGTGCTCATGGTGCTCAACTGTAGCCGAACCGGCGCCAGTTCTTCCTCGAACACCTGGCTGCCATCGGCGGAGAAGCGAATCCGGCCGCGGATCACACCCATGATCATCACGCTGGCACGCGGCAGCAGCAGACGATCTTGAGCTACGCCACCGTCGAGCCGGATGGCCTCGCCGCTGGAAAAATAGCGCCGCGCTAGCCGCAGGGAATCGCCGTCAATCTCGACTTCGGCCACGACCAGGTCCCCCTCGTGGGGGTCAGCGCGGGTGTCGACGCTGACCGTGTCGCCTGGCTGCAGCCCGAGGTCCGCCAGCGCGTCGTCGCGAATCCAGAATGGGTTGCAGCCGCTCGGCAGCTCCGAGTTCCAGCTAAACGCGCCGGGCGCGGCCACCAGCGGGGACCGCTCAGGCCGCCGCGGTTGCGGCCGCCTGGGCTTGCTCGTGAGCGAGCGCCATCG
>DASYKL010000361.1:0-9934 GCA_035995405.1 Chloroflexota bacterium | reverse complement strand
CCGACCCGGACTTACTGACGTGAAGGCTTCCCCAACTCCCTCCAACTTCCCTCTTCCACGTTGACCCCATAATGCTCCGCCGCTTTCTTGATGTTGGCGAACGCCTGCTCCCGATCGCTGTCTGAAACGTCTTTGACTTGATCGAACCGCGCCAGCGCATTGCGCACGTGCGACGCGTCCGTCAGCGGCTCTTTCCGCTGCTTGGGAAACGCATAGACGTTATCCGGCAACTTGTCGCGATCGGCCGTATCAAGCTCACCATGCTTGGTCCGTGGTTGCCACGTCGTTCTTGAAGCCATAACCGAACGTGGCCCGCAACCGGCGTGCCAGCCATGTAGTGATTCAGGCGACCTGATAGCGCTGGATCGATTGGCGGTCGAACGCCAGACCCAGGCCTGGCTTCCGCGGTACGACCAGTTGGCCATTGTCAATCGCTGGCAGCTCTTCCCACAGACGGTGCGTCCAGGGCATGTACTCCACCGTCAGCCCATTCGGAATCGCGGCCATCAGATGGATGTGGATCTCCGGAATCAAGTGACTGACCACCGGCATGTTGAACGCCTCGGCCATGCCAGCCACCTTCAGCCATTGGGTGATACCGCCCACCCGCAACAAATCGATCATGACGATGTCAATCGATCGCGCCTCCAGCAGGTGGCGGAACGGCACGATGCCATAGTGATATTCGCCAGCCGCAATCGGCGTGACCAGTTCATCGGCAATCCGCGCCAGCCCAGGAAAGTCGTCGTGGGCGGTGGGATCCTCTAGCCAGTACAGGTGATACGGCTCGATCCGTTTGCCAATCTCAATCGCCTGCGGCACGCTCCACAACTGGTTGATGTCACACATCAGGTCCACGTCTTCGCCGATGGATTCGCGCATCACCCGCACCCGCTCGACCGATCCCGCCACCGTCGACTCGCTGCCGCACTGCATTTTCATCTGGCGGAAGCCCATGCCCACCAGGCGCGGACCGGCTTGTGCCAGATAGTCCACGGGATGTTGCCGCAGGAGCGCTCCACTGGCATACGTCGGCACGCGATCGCGCCAGCCACCCAGCAGGTCGCAGACAGACTTGTTCTCGGCTTTGCCGCGCAGATCCCAACACGCGATATCGATCGCCGACAGCGCGAGGGAGAAAATACCACCAGGTCCGGAACTACCGGCTGCCGCGCGCAATTTCGCGGCGATCGCCTCGACCCGTGTCGGATCATCGCCGATGATCAACTGGGCCAGATCCTCAACCGCCGCGCACAACGCCCGCGTCACGGCGCCGCCAAAAAACGTCAGGCCGACGCCAACCAGACCTTCGTCGGTGCCTAACTCCAGCGTGACGAATTCACGCGTGTCGTCGCGCTGTGGGAGTCCGACAACCAACGGATTATCGGCCGGTGTGCTCACAATTCGTGTCGTGACGTGCGTGAGTTTCATCCAACCAACCGTTCGCGCAATGCGTGCATCTGCACGTCCAGCCGCGTCCCGGCGGAGGACCGCACCTTGTGGCCATCCTCCGCCATAGTGCGAATCGCCACAAACACCGGACCGCGCGATTTCAGAAGGTCAGCCAGGGCGGCGCTGAACGTCGCCGCGTCATCGAATTCCTCAGTCCGCGCATAACCAGCCGCGGCAGCCATCTGTCGCAAATTGAAACGACCCTCGGCTGGCAGTGGTTGACTGCCGGACGTTTCATAGACCCCGTTCTCGAACACGAAATGAAAGAGATTCGGCGGCGCCGCGCCAGCGATCGTCACGAGTGAGCCAAGCTGCATGAGCAGACTCCCATCACCATCGACGACGATGACCGTGCGTTCCGGTCGGGCGAGCGCGAGACCCAGACCGATCGTCGATGCGCTGCCCATGCAGCCGACGATATCGAGATGATCGGGGATCTCATTGGCCGGCTCCGGCACCGCGGCGCGCCAGGCGCCGATGGCTTGCTCGGTCGTGATGGTGAGCGCATTACCCCTTTGGGCCACCAGCGCACCAATAGCCTCCTGTCGACGCATCAGCGACTACGGCGCCGTCGGCGCGCCGACGAGGATCACCGTCGGACCAAGATCCACCAGACTGCGGCGGTAGGCGCGCTCGATCGCGCCCAGATCAGCAGGAGACTCCAGCGCAAAATAGGGCACACCCCAGGTGTCGAGCGTCGGCTCGATCAAGCTGACCGCGCGCGCCGCATTTTCCCGTGCCGGCCGAGACACATCGCGCCCAAAATAGCCGACCAGCATGCACGTCGGAATGCGAGCGTCCATGCTGATGCCTTTGACGTTGTTCATCGCCGCCAACAGTCCGACCTGCTGGATGGACAGGAACGGCCGCTGGCCACCGACGTACAGCCCCGCATTGATGGCGATAGCTTCATCCTCGGTGCAGGCCGTGATGACGTTGATCTGCGACTGCCGCGCGAGCTCGCTCAGGACGGTCCGCTGATGGGTATCCGGGACGTTGATGACGTGACTGATGCCAAGTCGCAACAGCTCACTGACGATCGCTGCCGCCGAAACAGGCAGGGCCACCGCGTCCGCCTGGACCATCGTCGCCAGACTACACCACCCAGTGCGAACTACGGGTCGGCTCGATCCGCACGCCGAATGGTCATAGAAGCCAGCGCGGTAGGATCGAATGACCAGGAAAAAACGAACTCGGTGGTCAGTTCACCCATGGACAACCAGCTCTACGACTACTCGCCGATCATCGATCGGCCCAAACTCACCCTCCCCAACAACGCCCGGGTCGCCTTTTGGATCGGCCTGAACATCGAGCATTACGAAGTCGACAAGCCCTCCACCAGTATCTTTGGCGGCACCGCCGGCCTGCAGCCAGATCCGTTGAACTATGGCTGGCGCGACTACGGCCCACGGGTTGGCATCTGGCGCATGATCGACGCGCTCGACAAATACCGCATCCGCCCCAGTGTGCTCCTCAACTCAGACGTCTGTGAGCGATACCCACGCATCATCGAAGAGGGTCTCAAACGGCACTGGGCCTGGTTAGCCCACGGCAAGAACAACTCCATTTTCGAAGCCGGCATGACGCTGGAGCAGGAGCGCGAGTACCTGACCGCCGTCGTCCAGACCATCGCCAAAGCCACCGGCCAGCAGCCCAAAGGCTGGCTCGGTCCCGCGCTGACCGAGACGTTCAACACGCCCGAGATCCTGGCCGAGCTCGGTCTGACCTATCTGCTCGACTGGTGCAACGATGACCAGCCGTTCCCGCTGAACGTCAAGGCCGGCAAGATGATCTCGGTGCCGTACTCCATCGAGCTGAACGACGTGAGCCTGTTCCTCGGCAAGAGCCTGGCTGGTGCCGACTTTGCCCAGATAGTCATGGACCAGTTCGACGTGCTGTACGAGGAGGGCGCCCAAAACGCGCGCGTCATGTGCCTGGCGCTGCACCCGTTCATCGTCAATCAGCCATTCAGGCACAAGTATCTCGACAAGGCGCTGGCCTATATCGCCGGCCACGACGGGGTCTGGCTGGCGACGAGCGATGAGATCGCCGACTGGTACCTGGCCAACGGCTACGCTGCCGCCATCAACCAGCGCGCAGCAACAGCGTCCGCCCGATGAAACTCCCCGAGCAATACCGCGACACCTTCGACTTCTACGTCAAGAAGGGGTTTGCCGCGAGAGTTGGATTCGGTCAGCGGCCGGCGCTGCTGGTCATCGACATGATCCGCGGCTTCACCGACCTGCGCTCACCGCTGGCCAGCAATCTCGACAGTCAGATGGTGGCCATCACCCAGCTGCTGGAGGTGGCTCGCGAACGCGAGATCCCGATCATCTTCAGCACCGTCGCTTATGACCGTGACCTCCAGGAGGCGGGCATCTGGATTCGCAAGATCCCGTCGAACAGCTGGCTCGTCGAAGGCTCAGAATGGGTCGAGCTCGACGAGCGGCTGGGCCGTCGGCCGCGCGAGATGCTGCTGGTGAAGAAGTACGCGTCATGCTTTTTCGGCACCGACCTCGCCGCGCGCCTGATCACGCGGCAGATCGATACGTTGCTGATCAGCGGCTGCACGACAAGCGGCTGCGTCCGAGCCTCCGCCGTCGACGCGTGCTCGCTGGGTCTGCACACGATCGTGGTCCAGGACGCGGTAGGTGACAGAGCCGAGCTCCCCCACATCGCGAACCTGTTTGACATAGACGCCAAGTACGGTGACGTAGTCGAACAAGAGGAGGCCCTGGGGTATTTGCGGACGCTGCCGACTCGAGTCGGCGCAGCCGTGTAACGAGGCCACGCGTCCACTCGTCCTTCGTACTCCATCCTGAGTACCTGGTGCTCCGTGTTAGGTTAAGTAACCGTGTCCGTACTCCCCACCTGCACTGTGCGCTGCGTCTCTTGCACTCGTCCGGCCGGCCGTATCGTCAATAGCGTCTTCGTCCCGGGCCCTGACAGCGCACGACCAGTCGCGCGGCGTGGCGGTTCCCGCTGTGGGTATTGCGGCTCGCCGTTAGCACTCGAACCAGACGAAATGCCAACCAGCAGCCAGGCTGCCGCAGCTCCCAGCAGCCGTTAGGCGCGCTGAACCAGCAAAATCCCGATCGCCACGGCTACCAGGCCGACCGCATCGCCCGGCCCAATGGTCTCCCCGAGGAGCAGCGCGCCGAAAGCGAGCCCAAAAATCGGCGTCAAGAAGTAGAACGCCGAGACGCGGCTGGCCGCCCCATGTGACAGCAGCCAGAACCACAACAGCGACGCCCCGACGCTCAAGACCGCCACCAGGTAGACGAACGAGACGACGACCGCCGTCGACCATTGCACCGTCGGCGTCCCTTGCAGCAGCACCGCTACGGGGATGAGCACCAAGCCCGCGGCGAGAAGCTGGATCGTGTTGATGGCCAGCAGATCAGTCGACCCGCGAGCGCGTTTGAACAGGATCGTCGACGCGACATTGGAGGTCACCCCGATCAGCGACAAGCCGACTTCAGCCGGCCGCGCTGTCGACGTGCCCGTTCGCGCCAGCATGACCGCGAGGACGCCACCGAAACCAAGGGCCAGGCCGAGGCCCTTGCGCCAGGTCAGCGGCTCGCCGAGAAGCCGTGGCGCGACGATGGCCAGGATCAGCGGATTGGTACTGGCAACGATCGACCCAATTCCCGCCGACAGGCCGTTGCCCAGGGCGGTATACGTCAAGCCCAGATAGGCCGCATTGGCCAGAACGCCGAGTGCGCCATAGGTCAGCCACGGAGCCAGGCGGGCGGGGAAGGGGCGGCGCAAAGCAATGGCAATGGCGGCCATGACGAGCCCGGCGACGAGGAATCGAGCCACGAGGAACCACAACGGCGGCACCGCGGTGGCTCCGATCTTGCTCGGCACGTAGGCGCTGGCCCACAACATGACGTAGAAGACCGCGAGAGGCGTGGTCGCCGCCGCCAGCCGATCCCGCCGCCGAGCCGTCCGCTTTTCTAACGGCGCGGCTGTTGACGAGGCAGTCACCGCTGCTTGGTAGGGCCGCCCGGCCGCTCGGAGCTCACGCTCCTAAGTCTGTCACGTCCGCTGCGTTTGTCGCTGCCTTGCCAGCTGATTTGCTAAACGGTGAGTCGGCGTAGTGCTCGAGCAAGTTCGCCGGATCGTCGTAGACCACGAGTGCTCCGGTCAGGTCAGCGTCCGACCAGCCGCCACAGCGCAACACTATGATCGCCACGCTCGCCCGTGTCGCTGCCTCGACGTCGTACGGCGTATCGCCGAGCATCACCGCCTCACTCGGGCTCGCGCCGACTTTTTTCAGAGCCGCCTCGACGATGTCAGGTTCCGGCTTGGACCCCGAGACTTCGCTCGACGACGTCACATCCTGGACCAGGTCCGCAGCCGGAATCACGTCGAGCAACGCCTGCAGCTCCTCACCGTCAGCCGAGCTGGCCACGACCAGCGTGTAGCCGTCGCCACGTAAGCGTTCGAGAAGCGCCCGCGCGCCGCGCGTCGGCTTAAGCTCAGGCAAGTAGCGCTCCCGAAAGACGATCTTGCGTCGCTCGCTGAGTCGTTTGCCCGTCGGCGAATCCTTCTCCACGCCGACGGCCCGTGGCAGCAGCTTGTCGCTACCCATGCCGATCAATCGCCGCAGCTTGTCCACGGTCACCTGGTAGCCAGCCTCGGTGAGCACGTCGTGCCACGCCCGCGCGTGCGCGTCATTGCTGTCGACGAGCGTACCGTCGATATCGAGCAGAACTCCTCTCAAGCGGCTCGCCACGGCCCGAGCCGAGGCAAGTCATGGGCCACGCTCGCGGCGTGGTCGGCCGTTCAGGCCGCGGACACGTGTCGGAGTCGCTCCGCCGCCGCACGCAACGACCGCTTCTCGCCCGCGAGGCCGGCCCACAGATCGCCAACTGCCTGAATCCGCGCCGCCATCGATCGCAACGTAAACGTCCGCGGCCCCACCTCGCCAGCCGCTACTTCGTCCCACGTGCACGGCGCCGAGACAGGTGCTCCGGGCCGTGACCGCACCGCGTACGCCGCCGCGAACGTCGCGCTGTATCCGTTCCTGCCCGTGTCGACATAGATCCGCCCGCCCCGGTCAACCTTGGCGAACTCCAGCGTCAGATGGTCCGGGTCGCGCTCGACGAGCACCGCCCCGACGGCATTGGCGAACGCCGCGACCTCGTCGAAGCCTGCCTCACCGTCCAGCGGCGTCGCGATGTGAAACCCTTTCGAGCCAGACGTTTTGACGTAGCTCGGCAACCCTAGCTCGTCCAGCAGGTCGCGCACGGCGAGTGTCGCCTGCCGCAACACGGCCGGGTCGTCCTCGGCCGGATCCAGATCAAATACGCAGATATCCGGCTGGTACAGGTTCGGCACGCGCGAGGTCCAGATATGCGGGGTCACACAGTTCTGGTTGGCCAGCCACAGCAGAGACCGCGCGTCGCCGACCAGCGGATGATGGACCACGCCGCCCTTTTTGGGTACCTCGACGCGCTCGAGCCAGCTAGGAAAACCCTTGGAGACGTCCTTTTGCAGGAAGCCCTGCGCGCCGATCCCGGACGGAAACCGCTCCATGGTCACCGGCCGCCCGCGCAAATGCGGCACCATGATCGGTGCCACCGCCGCGTAATACGCCGCTAACTCCCCTTTGGTGATCCCATCCTCAGGGAAGAGCACTTTGTCAGGATGGGTAATCTCACCATCACCCGCGCGCCGCTGCGTCGGCATACTCACGACAACGTAACAAGTAGTAACTATTTTGTGCACGGCGAAGTCGGCACGCCCCCCCGGCCGCCCATACAGTGGGGCCGACGTACAAGCAAGCACGAGCCGTGTTCTAGACGGCCCATGAGCAGACCATCACCTCCTTGTAGCGGACCGTCCTGACTAGAACCGGCCATTCGCTGCCTATCGCGGGCCACCGCGTAGACGGTCTGTGGCAACTCCGAATGCAGCGGCCATGTGCAGCGCCGCTTGCTGAGCCCGGTACCCGCCGGAGTTGAGTCGAAAGGTCGCCCACCGATGACTGCTACTCTCATTCGTCGAAGGCACACGTCCGCGGCGCTCGCCAAGTGTCCGACCGGCATCCAGGGCCTCGATGAGATCACCGGCGGCGGGCTGCCCCAGGCACGCCCCACGCTGGTGTGTGGCAGTGCCGGCTGCGGCAAGACCGTGCTGGCAATGGAGTTCCTCGTCCGTGGTGCGCTCGACTACGACGAGCCAGGGCTCTTCGTCTGCTTCGAAGAGCGCAAAGAAGATCTCGCCCAGAACTTCGCCTCGCTGGGCTTCGACCTCGAGGCGCTGGCGGTCCAGCGCAAGCTCGTCACGGACTACGTGCACGTCGACCGTAGCCAGATGGAAGAAACCGGAGAATTCGACCTCGAGGGATTGTTCATCCGGCTCGGGGCCAGTATCGATGCGATCGGCGCGAAACGGATTGCGCTCGACACGATTGAGACGCTCTTTTCGGGATTCGCGAATCAGGCGATCCTGCGAGCAGAGCTACGGCGACTCTTCCAATGGCTGAAGGATCGGCAAATTACAGCCATCATCACCGGCGAACGCGGCGATGCGACATTGACCCGCTATGGCCTCGAAGAATACGTGGCGGACTGCGTCATCGTCCTCGACAACCGCATCACCGACGAGATCATCACCCGCCGCTTGAGGGTTCTCAAATATCGCGGCTCGGCGCACGGCGGCAACGAGTACCCATTCCTGATCGACGAGGACGGCATCTCCGTTCTCCCGGTGAGCTCGCTGGGACTGCAGCACAAGGTGAGCAACGATCGGGTGTCCAGCGGCATCCCGCGGCTCGACGCGTTGCTGGGTGGCCAGGGCGTCTACCGCGGTAGCAGCGTGCTTATCAGTGGCACAGCCGGGACGGGCAAGTCGTCCACGGCGGCCCAGTTGGCCGACGCTGCCTGTGCACGCGGCGAGCAGTGCGTCTATTTCGCTTTCGAAGAGTCGCCCGACCAGATCATGCGCAACATGAGCTCCATCGGGCTCGACCTGCGCCGCTGGGTCGATGCAGGCTTGCTCCACTTCCACGCCGCTCGCCCGACGTCAGCCGGGCTGGAGCTCCATCTGGCCACCATGGCCAAAGTCATCCGCAACATCAACCCGAGCATCGTGATTCTCGATCCCATCTCCAATTTCAGCTCGGTGGGGAACTTCGCTGCGGTCAAGTTCTTGCTCGTGCAGTTGATAGACATTCTGAAATCCGCTCAGATCACGGCGTGTTTCACCTGCCTGACCAGTAGCGGTACGGAACTCGACGAGGTCGCCATGGGGATCTCTTCCCTGATGGACACCTGGCTGCTGCTGCGTGATTTCGAGAGCAACGGAGAGCGCAATCGCGGCTTGCACATCATGAAGTCGCGCGGCATGGCCCACTCCAACCAGGTCCGCGAGTTCCTGCTGACCGACCACGGGGTGGAGCTGGTGGACGTCTACACGGGTCCCGTGGGCGTGTATATGGGCTCGGCGCGCCTGGAGCAGGAGCAGCGGCTCGAGGCCGCGCTGGCGATACATGAGCAGGATGTAGAACGCGCCGAGCGGACGCGGGACCGAGCCCGACGGGTGGTGGACGCCAAGATGGCTGTCTTAGGTGCACTCGATCTGCAAACAACATCCGGTGTGATGCTGTCGGTCCGCTTCGCCGGCAGCCGCATGGGTATCCCGGGAAGTGATGCTGTTGCGCTGTGCATCGTGATGACGGACCTGACGCAGCAGGAGCGAGCCGAGCAGGAGTTGCTCAATCATGAGCGAACCGCTCGTGCTGCCGCAGAAGCGGCCGTTCGGATGCGCGATGAGTTCGTGGCGGTTGCTTCACACGAGCTGCGGACACCGGTCACCGTCATCAAATCCACGGCTCAGCTGTTGCTCCATCAGTTCACCGCCGGGAGCCTCAATTCGACGCAGGCTATCGACCGATTGCAGACCGTCAACCTCATGAGCGACCGATTACGACTGCTCATCGCTGACCTGCTTGACGTCTCGCGCCTCCGTAATGGGCGACTTAACCTGGAACTGCAGGCTGTCGATGTGGCCACGCTGGCGCACGATGTCGTGAATGAACAGCGCGTGCAGCTGGGGTCTGAATATCCACTCCACATCGCTGTGTCCGGCGTGTTACCGCCGCTCAGCGCCGATCCATTCCGCTTGCAGCAAGTGCTCACCAATCTGGTCGAAAACGCCATCAAATACTCGCCCCCGGGCTCAGTGGTCGAAATCAGCCTGTCTGCGCTCGATCTGGGCGTGTCCGTGATCGTCTCCGACCGTGGTATGGGGTTGCCACCCGAAGCCGCCCAGCAGATCTTCGAACCCTTCGGACGAGCAAGCAATGCTCAGCGGCAGCACCTACCAGGGATGGGCCTCGGACTGTACATTGCCCGCCAGATTGTGGAGCAGCATGGGGGACGGATTTGGGCAGAAAGCGACGGAGACGGCCTCGGAACCCGGCTCAACGTCTGGCTACCGGGTCTAGCGATCCAGGCGAGTCCCGATCGGA
>DASYKL010000360.1:0-3970 GCA_035995405.1 Chloroflexota bacterium | reverse complement strand
TCGAAGTAATTGGAGCAGCCGATGTAGCGGACCTTGCCTTGCTGCAGCAACGTGTTCAGCGCATCGAGCGTCTCGTCTGTCGGCGTGCTGCGATCTGGCGTATGCACCTGATACAGGTCGATATAGTCCGTCTGCAACCGCCTGAGGCTCGCTTCACAACTGCGCATGATGTGGTGTCGTGACGCCCCACCAGCGTTCGGCCCGGGACCCACACGGTTGCCAAACTTGGTCGCCACGATCACCTCTTGTCGCGCGCCGAGTGCCGCTAAAGCCTGGCCGAGATACGCCTCCGAGCGACCATCGTTGTAGGAGTCCGCAGAGTCGAAGTAATTCACTCCCAGATCGATCGCGCGCTCGACGACCTGTTGGGCCGTGCTGGCATCGACCTCGTTGCCGAACGGATTGCAGCCAAGTCCGACTGCCGAGACGTGCAGTCCGGACCTGCCGAGCTTACGAAATTGCATCGTCCACCATGGGTATGACCTCTTGGCCGAACCGTCGACTCGACTCAGCCAGGACCTCCGGCGGAGTGTTGCGACTATGGCCGACGATCACGACATGGTCCAATCCCAGCTTCACGATCTCGGTCAACCGCTGCGCCACGTCGGCAGATGGCCCGACGATACCGAAGCGATCGACGAAATCGTCGTCAAGGGCAGCTTCGTGGCGGGCCCCAGTCGCGGCATGGGACTGCATGTCGTACGTGCGGACCAGCTCTTCGGCAACAGCTCGATCCGCCGCTGGCAACGCGCTCATGACGCGGCGGTCCATGGTCGAAAACCGCGCGTAGACGCCCATTCGGCCCCGCACCTGGGCCCGTGCGACGTCAACCTCAGGATGGGCGACGGCGTTGATGTACGCGCCCAGGCGCAATGGCGGCAAGCCCGCCGCGGCTCTCGTCTCACGTGCCAACGCGATCGCCGGGCGCAGGCGTTGCGGTTCCGCGCCGACGGAAAACGTGATCGCGTCAGCCACCCGCGCTGCCAGCTCGATGACCTTTGGGCCCGTGGCGGCGACTGCCAGCGGCACCTTCGCCACGCTTTGCTGCGCCAGCCATTGCAGCCGACTCTCCGTTCCGCCGAAGTCCACGGTCTGGCCACGCAGCAGCGTCTGGATCTGCGCCAGTCCAGTACCGAACTCGCTGAGCGGTAACGGCGCGCGACCGATATACGCCATCGCCGAGTCGCCTCGGGCGATGCCGAGCCACGCCCGGCCTCTCGATTCCACCTGGACTGTGGCAATCGCCGACGCGACGACGGCCGGGTGGCGCGTGGCCGGGTTCGTCGCGCCAGTGGCCAGGGTGATGCGCTCGGTGACCTGGGCGGCCACAGCCAACGCCGCGAACGTATCACCCCCAAGACTCTGCGAGTCCGTCAGCGCCAGTCCCGCCCAGCCGTCTCGCTCAACCATCTGCGCCAGGTCGGCAATCCGACCAGGCACCACAAACGTCCCGAGCCAGAAAGCAACCACGTCAGCCGACCAGGCCCTACGGTCGTCCGACCAAGCGAGGTCGCATTATTGTCACTTCAGTCGACAGCCGTGTCACGCCCGTGAGCCGGCGGCTGGCGCTGCGTGGCTCACCGTTAGCGGCAGGAGCTCGCCGATGCTGTCAAGCGTTTCCAGGCGGCCAATGGTGTCGGCCAATCGCTCGCCCGTGGACAGCCCGATGATCGGCTCCACCAGGTCCAGGAACTTTCCCCGCAGCTCGGCGTCTGAAATCGGGTTCTCAGGCGTCCCCGTCGCCGCCGTGACGTGCTCGCGAAAGGACGTGCCATTCTTCAGAAAAGCGGTCGCAATGGCCTCGGTATGCGACAAGTCCGAATCAGCCGTCGGCGCAACGCGGTCGCGTAAGGCCATGACCTGCGGTCGCCGCACTTTCTCATCCGTGAACTGCTTCTGGCGCGCCGTCCCCTCGATCAGCGCGATCGCCGTCGCAAAGGCGATGCTGAACTTGCCCTCCAGACCGGTCCGCGGATCGGTTTTCCCAGTCAACTCCAGGACCAACGGATGGACGCGCAGCTCGATCCGCTCGACGTCATCCGGTCGCACCCCGTGCACAGTCCCGAGTCGTCGCACGGCGTCAATACCGGGGTGCGTAACGACGCCGCATGAGTACGGCTTGAAGCCGTTGCGAAAAATCTCCCAGCGCTCACCCAGCCTCGCGGTCAGCTCGCCCACATCAGCCCGCGTGCTCATGACGTGGAACATTCCTCGCCGACCTTCGAGCGATTCGTCAGCCGCCGTGTAGCCGCGCGATGCCAGCAGTGCCGACAAGACGCCATTGCTCGCGGCTTTCCCCGAGTGCAGTGACTTGGTCATCGCCCCGAATTGCTCGCGGTGACCAGCCGCCTGCGTCGCCGCAATACCAACCGCATGCATCATTTGACCCGCATCCAGCCCGAGCAGTCGACCCGCCGATACCGCCGCACCAAGCGTGCCCGTGGTACCCGTCATGTGCCAGCCGCGGTCGTAGTGCTCCGGATACAGCGCCAGACTGGCCCGCGCCTCGACTTCGAAGCCCAGCGCGTGTGCCGCAATCAAATCGCGTCCGCTCCGCCCTTTCCATTCGGCGATCGGGAAACCGGCGGCCATCAGCGGCCCGGTCGGATGGAGGATGGTCGGAATATGCGTGTCGTCAAAATCCAGCACGTGCGACAGAATCCCGTCGACCAATGCCGCATGCATCACGGACGTGCGTGTGCCGTACGCCACAATCGTCGCTTGCGGCGCGCCGCCCAGCTCACCGACCGTATCAAGCGCGATCCGCGGTGCTTCGTCGTCGGACGCGCCGATTGTCACTCCGAGAAAATCCAGAATGCAGCGCTTGCTTTCGCGGACGACCTCCGCGGGCAAGTCACCGAAGCCGCGTGTAGCTGCGAACGTGACGAGCTCCCGCGTGGCGCTCATCGAGCAGCACGCTGGTGGTTGATCGCGCTGATGACCGCTTTCAGCGACGCCGACGAGATGCTTTTGTCGATGCCAACCCCCCAGCGGACCGCCTTGTGTCCGTCAGTCAGTTCGACGTACGCCGCCGCACTCGCCTCGTGACCCGCGCTGAGCGCATGCTCGGCGTAGTCCACCACGTCGACCGCCACACCCAAACTCCGCTCCAGTGCATCAATAAATGCCGCGATCGGTCCATTGCCCGTGCCCTGAACTTCCACCGTCTCTCCGTCAACCAGCAAGTGCGCGGTCAATTGTGCACCGTCATTGCCTTCCGTGACTTCGTGGTGCAACAACTGCAGCGGCGCATCCTCAGGCATATAGACGGACCGAAAGGTCGACCACAGCTCGTTCGGCGAAATTTCAGTACCCGCGTCCTCGGCAATGTGCTGAATGGTTTTCGAAAATTCGATCTGCAACCGTCTCGGCAAATCCAGACCGTGCTCGGCGTGCATGATGTACGCGACTCCGCCCTTGCCGGACTGGCTATTGATCCGAATAATGGCTTCATACGTCCGGCCGACGTGCTTCGGATCGATCGGCAAGTATGGCACTTCCCAGGTGTGGTAATCCGGCGGCAGTGCGACCATGCCTTTTTTGATCGCATCCTGGTGTGACCCGGAAAACGCCGTGTAGACCAGGTCGCCGACATACGGGTGTCGTGGATGAATCGGCAGCCGATTGCAGTACTCCGTCGCGCGCCGCAGCTCGTCGATGTCCGAGATATCCAGACACGGGTCAACGCCCTGGCTGAACAGGTTCATGCCCAACGTGATCACGTCGACGTTGCCGGTGCGCTCGCCATTGCCGAATAAGGTGCCTTCCACTCGGTCCGCACCGGCCATCACGCCGAATTCCGCGGCCGCCACCGCGCAGCCGCGGTCGTTGTGTGGGTGCAAGCTGATGATGAGCTTGTCACGATCTTTGACCTTACGGTTGAACCACTCGATGACATCGCCATAGACGTTTGGGGTGTACATCTCGACGGTCGCCGGCAAGTTCAGAATCAGCTTTTTGTCCACTGTGG
>DASYKL010000359.1:0-3251 GCA_035995405.1 Chloroflexota bacterium | reverse complement strand
GATGTAGGGCAACTGCGCGTACTGGGCGTCGAAGCTGGGGAGGAAGGCCATACCGCCGATCAGGTCGCGGTTGTCCCAGATCCACGTCGTCAAGTCCATAATTTCGTCTGGCTTGTATGTCACGGTGATCGACGGGTTGTGGTCGGTCCAGTTGACCTTGTTGTGCAGCCAATAGTTGCACTGCTCGACGGCGCCGCGGTCTTTGCGGGTGACGGCGCCATCTGGCGACTTCATTGGGAAATGAATGACCCAGGTGTTGGCATCGTCGCGGTTCTGGCCGTTTTCGGGATCCATTGGCACGCCTGCATCGCGCAGCACTTTGAAGATCGGACTGGTCGTCGCGACACGGACGTTACGTTCGTAGTACGGCGCCCAGCGGGCGTGGAGGCCCGACGAGCAGTTCAGCAGCTGCGAGCTGTTGCCACTCGGCTTGACGGTCGTGATGGCGGCCGACTGATTGATCCCCAGCTGCGCGGCCAGGGTGCGGTTGGTCTCGTAAGCAACCTCACGCAGCTGCTGCATGACGGCCGGATCGTGGACCGCGGGCGAATCCATCTGGCCCGTGATGTCGACACCCAGCAGACGTTCTTCCATGCAATTCTGCTTCCAGATGGGCCGCAAGTCAGGGAAGTTCGTAGCCAGCGACTGGATGGTGCCGATGATCGTCGCGACTTCGATCTTGTCCTTGAGCGTCTCGTACGTGTCCTCGCTCCGCGCGACGGCGATCGACAGGTTGCAGAACTCGTTCTTGCGCAGAATGATCTCGCCGCACGGATTGGTGCCATATTCGGTGTAGCCGACTGCCTGGCGGCGCTGCGGGATCAGCTCCAACGTTGCGCGACGGTTGAAGATGCCTGGCTCGCCACGCTGTGACTTGACCATGTCGAGCACCTGCTCGATGACTTGAATTTGATCGAGCCCGCGCTCCGGCCAGACGGCCGAGTTGTTGGCGTTCCAGCGCTGGCTGTTGTCGCGCTCGAAGTCGCCGCTTTTGCACAGCCGCATGTCGAGGTCGTCGTAGTCGAACAGGCTGATCATGGCCGTGCGTCGCACGCCACCGCTGACGGCGGCGTTCCCGACCATGCACATGATGTCGTGGGCGTCGATCGGTCGCAGGTGCATGCCCTGTCGGCCCAGGACACGACCACGGGTGAACTCGAGCATCGTCTTCAACGGTGCAGGCCCCGAGGCGCGACCGCCTTTGGTCCGCAGCGGTGCGCCGGCCTCCCGAATCTCATCGAAGTTGAACTGGACATCGCCGCCTTCGAACCATGCGGCCATGCCGAGTCGCACGGCATCGGCCCAGCCCTGAGCAGAGTCCTCGATGGTGTGCTTCAGCGAGGTCAGGCCTTTCTGGCGCTGGATTCTGGGGAAACTCTCGACATAGCGGGCCTCGACGGAGTAGCCCACGCCACAACCCGCCATGGAAATCAGCAACGCTTCGGCGAACGCATCGATGCTGTCCACCGCCTGGTAGCTGCAGTTGTAGATGGCGGTCGAATCACGCCGCGCGGGCGCGCCAGCCATAGCCAGCAAGCGCATCGACGGCATGCTCTTCATTTGCAGGATCATCCGTCGCAAGCGGGCATAGAGATCGCCGCCGAGGTCGACGCCGGTGTTGGTCTGGACCAATTCGTGGAGGAAGTCGACGGCGCGGTCGACGGTCTCGATCCACGTCTCGCGGCGGCCCTTTTCGTAGTCGAAGCGCGAGTACTTGTCGAAGAACTGGAATTTCTGGATCGGCGTCGGAAAGTACTCGTCGGCTTGCGCAAAAGCCGCCCGCACGTCGTCCGGTACCGGGCGCTCCTGGCGCTGCTTGGCGTGGTCGGCGCGATACAGAATGTAGGCTTTGGCGGCCTCGAATTCGCCCGCCGCCTGGAGGGTCAGCTCGACCGCGTCCTGGACGATTTCGACGGTCGGTTGGCCGGCCCGCGCCGACATGATGTTGACCACGCGCAGGGTCAGCTCGGCCAGCGGGGTGTATGGCTCGCGGTTGAGCGCGGCGAAGCAGCGACTGAGCGCGCGTTCGATCCGCAGCGGGTCGAATTGCACGATGCGGCCATCGCGCTTGACGATGGTCGACGGCAGCGCGACCTGATCCACATCGACGCGGTCGAGCACACTGATGCGCCGCTCCGCAAAGCCGAAGCCCAGTTGGGCGACGGATGCGACCTCGCTATGACCGTTTGAGGTATGGAGCGCCTCAGCGTCCGATTCGAACATGCAGCACCTGCCAAAAGTTTAACTCTGCGCGACCCGATGGAGCAGCTTTAGGGGTCAGTTACCCACAACATGTGGGGTCTGGCGACAGAACAATCAGGCTATGTTGTGGTCCGAGCGTCGCGCAACCCGACTTGACATGGAGTTCTGGCTAGTAATGCGTTTGTGACACCTGCTGTGCGCGCTGGCGGTGACAGGTGTGAAGCCGACCGTCGGCGCTACCGCGCGTCGGGGCCTAACAAGACCTGCACATCGGCGGTGCTGGTGTTGCCGATTTCGGTGATCCGTGACGTGGGGATGCCGAGCGTCGTCGCCACTTGTTCGGCCACCGATCGGGCGCCTGGCTTGGCGGCGATCACCGTCTGCGTCTGCGCTCGCGGGGCATCCCCGACGTTCGCGACCGTGAAACCGCGCGCGGTGAGCTTGTCGGCCGTCCGACTAGCCAGACCAGCCACGCCCGCGCCGTTGAGGATTTCGACCGTCGACGACTGGGCGCTGCCGCCGAGGAACCGCGCGACGGCCGATTTCAACTCGGGTCGCGGTTCGAGGAGATAGGCCCCGCCGTCGCCTGTGACGGGAGTGACCAGGGTGGTGTCGATGACGAGGCGGTCTGGGTCGCCCGGGTCACGCAGCACCGCCGCGCCGATGGCGATCGCGTCCAGCGGCGTGACGTCCGTCCTGATCGCCCCGTTCAGCGCCGCGAGCAACGCTGGGGTGCGCGGCCAGTTCAGCGGATTGAGCATCGCCGTCCGCACCGCCGACAAGACTTGCTGCTGCCGACTGATCCGTCCGAAGTCGCTGTCCTGGTGACGGGTGCGGGCGTACTTCAGCGCTGTATCGCCGTCCATGTGCTGCCGCCCAGCAGGAATATCGACGGTCTGGTAGCCGTAGTCGTCGGTTGGGTATGTGTCGTCGTAGATCCGCTGGGCGACCGTGATGTCGACCCCGCCGACGGCGTCGACGACGTCGCGCACACCCTGCAACCCGATCACCAGCGAGCGGTCAACCCGTTGGCCGAGCACGTTGCTCAC
>DASYKL010000358.1:0-8217 GCA_035995405.1 Chloroflexota bacterium | reverse complement strand
TTGCCGCCGGCTTTATGCAGCAGCTCGACCGAGCCGATACTCATACCACGATCGACGGCTTTGCACATGTCGTACACCGTCAGCGCCGCCACCGCCGCCGCCGTCAGCGCCTCCATCTCAACGCCGGTGCGGCTGTTGACGCTGACGGTTGCCCGAATTTCGAGGCGAGCCCGCTCGACATCGAGGTCGAACAGCATGTCCACGCCGGTGATCGGCAGCGGATGGCACAACGGAATCAAATCGGGGGTGCGCTTGGCGGCCATGACTCCGGCAACTTGAGCGACTGCCAGCACGTCGCCCTTGGCCATCCCGCCAGAGGAGATCAGCTTCGCCGTCTCCGGCTGCATGCTGACGACGGCGCGGGCGGTCGCTTCGCGGTGGGTGACCTCTTTGTCCGAGACGTCGACCATCCGTGCACGACCACGCTCGTCCAGGTGAGTCAGACCGGTCATAGCGAACGCAGTACCTCCTCGAACTCAGCTGCAAGTATCGCTGGATCAAGACCTTCGTAGCCCATGAAGCCGAGTAGCTCTTCCGCTGAATGCCGTTTGCCTGGTCGCCACAGCTCATCTTTGATGAACCGCGCGGCGCGGCCAGAGTGCCACCACTCTTCGTCGAATTCGCGGCGCAAGAACGCGCGCACTTGCGCGGCGAAGACGTCTGCTCGCAGCTCGACTGCCGGCCGCAAAGTCGACCACGGCGAGCCAAGCAGAATGCGCAGGTATTCGTCTGAGAAGTGGCGCGTGCGCGTTGCACCCGTGAGCACTTCCTCGTAGGTTGCTGCCAGCGATGCCCCTGGCTCGGCTTGCCACAGGCGCTGCTCGTAGGCCGCCTCAGCGGCCGTTTGCCTGATGCGGTACAGCCTGGCAAGCTGACTGATGACCACGAAATCGTCGCTGGCGACATAGTCCAGCCGCGCCGCCAGCCAGGTCCTGTCGTGCAGCAGCGCTTCGAACAGGCGGCCCGAGGCGAGGTGCGGCGTTTCATCGCCGAGCCAACGTTCCCAGAACCGCAACGAGGGATCTGTCTGGACCAGGTGTTGCGCCCAGCCGAGCCCGGTGAGGCTGTTGGCGTAGTCCTGCCAGCCGCCGGTCAGGCGTTGCACAACGTGGGTCTCGCCCGGCACGTCCAACGGGATCGTTCGCACGCCCGGCAGCGGACCGTATTCAAGATGGAGATTTGATTGCTCGGTCAACTCGATACCCAGGTCGCGATGCACGCGGATCAGCAAGGGCATCCGCAGGTGCTCTGGAAAAATTACGTCGAAGCGCGAGGCGCGGAACGCCCAGTCGATATCGGATTGCCAGACGTCGTCGATGGGCAAGCCGACCTGCGCGAGATACACGCTCAGGCCATGGCCGAAGAGCGCCTCCGTGCTCTGGAGCACCAGCTCCGCCAGCTGCGACGGCTGGGCTGGTTCGATCCCGCGCAGGCGTGACCAGAACGCTAGCCAGTCCTCCGGACCCAACGCCGGCAATTGAGCCCGCATCGCCTCTTGCCAGGGTTCGAGCGTGGGATTCAACTCGCTCTTGATGACGTCCCGCCAGGCTTGCTCGAGATCGTGGCGGCGCGGCGCGTCGATGAGCAGCGGCCAGCGTGCGGCCGCCTCCCGCCAGGCGATCTCAGTGTCGCCGAGAACCACCTGCGCCGACGCTTCGACGCGCGTGGCATTTACGGCATAGGTGCGCGTGCGCCCTTCGATGTTGGCCGAAGCAAGCAGTTCAGAAAGCTCACGCAATTGGCGCGGCTCCTCTGGTGTGGCGGCCTGCAGGTCAGCCCACAGATCGGTCGACGTAAAGTTGGGGAAGTCGCGCTCGTAGAGCGATACCAGGCCACGGCCGGGCCGCTGGCCGCTCAGGAACTGCCACTCGCGCCAGCTTCGCGCTTTCAGGAAAGCTTCGGCCTGCCGCTCGAAAGGGTCGAGCGCGAGGCCAGCCACGTCCACGAGTCTAACGGCTGGCGAAGCTCGTCGCGCGTAGACTCCAATGGCATGGATCAATCGCCTCCTCGGCCCGCTTCGGCCTCCCAAGGGCGCGTGCGCTCTGCATTGGCAGCGCAAGGTCTGGAGCACGTTGAAGTCCGCGAGTTCGCCGAGAGCACCGCTACAGCGGCTGCTGCCGCGGCGGCAATCGGTACGACGGTCGAACGCATCGTCAAGTCGCTCGTGTTCATGGCCGCCGATGAGCCGATTCTGGTCCTGACGTCCGGCGTCAATCGGGTGGACGTCCAGAAGGTTGGCCTGCTGGTCGGTCTGCCCGTCAAACGGGCCAGCGCAGACCAGGTTCGTCAGTTGACGGGTTTTGCCATCGGCGGTGTGCCGCCCGTCGGCCACACCCAGTCCATCACCACCTGCGTCGACCGCAGCTTGTTGGAGTTCGACGAAGTGTGGGCAGCGGCCGGCACGCCCAACAGCGTGTTCGCGATCGATCCCCGCGAGCTAGTCCGCATCACCGGCGGACGGATCGAGGACGTCGCGCAAAGCGGCTGAGCCAGCCGTGTCGACCACCCGCGAGCTGTTTAACGTCCGCACGCCGCCTGACGCGTTGCGCACGCTGCTTGAGCGGCTCAGTGCGGGTGCTGCGACAGAGGAAATTCTGACCGTCGACGCGCTCGATCGGGTGCTGGCGGTTGAGGTCGCGTCGCCAACGGACTTGCCGACGTTCCGCCGTTCGACCATGGATGGCTTTGCGGTGCGCTCGGCCGACACGTTTGGCGCGAGCGAGGGTTTGCCGGCGTATCTCGATTTGATCGACGAAGTGCTCATGGGCCAGACCCCGCGACTATCACTCGGCCTGGGCCAATGCGCGCGCATCGCGACCGGCGGCATGCTGCCTGAGGGGGCCGACGCGGTGGTTATGGTCGAGCAGACGCAGGAGGTTGGGCCGCGGACGATCGAGGCTTTGCGGGCTGTCGGACCGGGTGAAAACGTGGTGCAGATTGCCGAAGATGTCCACGCGGGGGAGCCGATCCTGCAGCGTGGTCACGTGCTGCGGCCGCAGGACCTCGGCGGGCTGCTGGCCCTCGGCCTCACGTGTGTGTTGGTCTCGAAGCAGCTGCGCGTGGCGATCGTCTCGGGTGGTGACGAGCTGGTCACGCCAGATGCGATTCCAGGTCCGGGCCAGATCCGCGACATCAACTCCTATACGTTGGCGGCGCTGATCCGCCGCGACGGCCACGTGCCACGCCTGTGTGGCGTGTTCCGTGACGAGTACGACGTGCTGCGGGCAGCGGCGCAGGCTGCCCTGGCGGAGGCCGACGTGCTGATTCTTTCGGCCGGTAGCTCCGTCAGCGCACGGGACATGACCGCTCAGGTGGTTGAGTCGCTCGGCCAGCCCGGTGTGCTGGTCCACGGCGTGTCGCTCAAACCTGGCAAGCCGACGATTCTGGCCGTGTGTGATGGCAAAGCCGTTTTCGGCTTGCCGGGCAACCCGGTGTCCTGCATGGTCACGTACGACCTGTTCGTGCATCCGACCCTGGCGCACCTCAGCGGTGCGGTCATGCCCATCCAACGAACGGTACGTGCGCGGCTGACGCGCAACATCGCCTCGGCGACGGGTCGCGAGGATTACGTCCAGGTCCGCCTGACCCGCGGTGGGGACGGCGCCTATGCAGCAACTCCCGTCTTCGGCAAATCGAACCTGATCTTCACGCTGATTCGATCTGACGGCATGCTCAAAGTCCCCCTGAACGCCGGCGGCCTGACCGCCGGCACCTCCGTCGAAGTCGTCCTTTTCTAATGCTGCCGCGCGATATGTACCTGGAGGACATCCCACTCGAGGTGGCGCTCAGCCGGTTCTGGACAGCCCTCGAGGGGGCGGACGCGCTGACGCCACTTGCCGCTGAGGACGTCTCGATCGGGGAGGCGCTGGGCCGCGTCACGGCCGAGGCGGTGTTCGCGCGGCACAGCGTGCCCCATTACCACGCCGCCGCTATGGACGGCATTGCCGTCCGGGCCGAAGACACCGTGGGCGCCAGCGAAACATCGCCCCTCACGCTCCGGCTAGGTCTGCAAGCGATATGGGTCGACACCGGCGATCCGCTCCCCGCCGCCGCGAACGCGGTCATCATGGCCGAGCAGGTCCAGGACATTGGCGACGGTACCCTGGAGATCCTGGCCTCCGTCGCCCCCTGGCAACACGTCCGTCCGATGGGCGAGGACCTGGTCGCCAGCGAGCTGGTGCTGCCGGCCAATCACCTGCTGGGCGCCGTTGACCTGGGCGCCATCGTCGCTGCCGGCCACATGAGCGTCAAGGTCCGCCGTCGGCCTACCGTGGCGATCCTGCCAACGGGCACCGAGCTGGTCGAAGGTGGGAGCGACCCGTTGCCACCAGGCGCGATCGTCGACTTCAACTCGGTTGTCCTGGCCGCCCAGGTCAGTGAGTGGGGCGGCCAGGCCACCCGTCTCCCCATCACCCCAGACAGCCGCGATCTCATCCGCGACCGGGTACGAGCGGCCCTCAAGGACTACGACGTCGTCCTGGTCAATGCTGGTTCATCGGCCGGCTCGGAAGACTTCACCGCCGGCATCGTCCGAGAGCTCGGCGACCTGCTGGTCCACGGCGTCGCGATTCGACCAGGCCACCCGTTGATCCTGGGCGTCGCCCAGCGCAAAGCATTGCTCGGTATCCCCGGCTACCCGGTGTCAACCATCTTGACCAGCGAGCTGTTTCTCAAGCCGTTGCTGTACCGCCTCCAGGGGCTGCCTGTCCCGAGCCGCCCAACCGCCCAGGCCATCATGACGAGAAAGTTGCTCAGTCCAATGGGCGAAGAGGAATACGTCCGTGTCAAGCTGGGCCAGGTAGCGGGCCGCTTGATGGCTGCGCCTTTGTCACGCGGCGCCGGTGTGATCATGTCGATGGTCCGCGCCGACGGCCTGGCCCGCATACCTCGCTTCGCGGAAGGCGTCCACGCCGGCGCCGAAGTCGAGGTCGAGCTGCTGCGCAGCATGGACGACATTCGTCAGACCGTCGTCGCCATTGGCAGCCACGACCTGGCGTTGGATTTGCTGTCGAACGCGCTCGCCAGCCGCCGCCCGGGCGCATCGCTGGCATCTGCCAACGTCGGCAGCCTGGGGGGTCTGCTCGCCCTGTCGCGCGGCGAATCCCACCTGGCCGGCTCGCATCTGCTCGACGAGCACACCGGTGAGTACAACGTCAGCTCTATCGAGCGCCACCTCGGCGGCCGCGAGATCGTCCTGGTCCACCTGGCCGGTCGGGTCCAGGGTTTGATCGTCCCGCCGGGCAATCCGCGTGGTCTGACCCGGTTGGAAGACCTTGCCCGGCCGGACATCCTGTTCGTCAACCGCCAACGAGGTTCGGGTACGCGCGTGCTGTTCGACTACGAGCTCAAGCGCCGTGGCGTGTCCGCCGAGGACGTGCGCGGCTACGAGCGTGACGAATACACCCATCTCGCGGTCGCTGCCGACGTCGCCAGTGGCGCAGCCGATGCCGGTCTGGGCATCCTGGCCGCGGCCCGTGCGCTTGGCCTGGGCTTCGTGCCGTTGTTCAACGAGCAGTACCAGCTGGTGATCCCGCGCGAGCACTATGAATCGGACCTGCTGGCGCCGCTGCTCGAGATTCTGCGCGGGCCGGCGTTCCGCGCTGAAGTCGATGCGCTGGGCGGCTACGACGTGGCCGAGATGGGGCGCGTTGTCGCGGACTTCTCTTGTCTTAAACTCACCCCAAAGGACGTGTTGATTGATGGCTGAGCAGAGCGCATTCGACGTGGTGATCGTCGGTGGCGGACCGGGCGGATACCCCGCGGCAATTCGCGCGTCCCAGTATGGGCTGCGCGTCGCGCTGATCGAAAAAGAGCGGCCCGGCGGCGTCTGCCTGAACTGGGGCTGTATTCCGACCAAAGCCATGCTGCGCAGCGCGGATGTCCTCGAGACCATGCAGCACAGCGCCGATTTTGGCGTGCTCGCCGACAACATCCGGCTCGATTATGCGGCCGTGCTCAAACGCAAAGACACCATCGTCAAGGGCCTGACGGACGGTGTCGGCCAATTGCTCAAAGCCAATGGCGTGACCGTCTACGCCGGCCACGCCCGCTTTACTGGAGCCAATGCCGTTGACGTCGTCGGCGTGGGTAAGTCGCCTCTCGGCGCGGGTGGCCCGCTGTACAACGCACCGTCAGACGGCGTCGGGCAACCGACAGCGCGCGTCGCTGGTCGGAACATCATCATCGCCACGGGCTCGACGCCAGCGTCACTACCCATCCCCGGCTCCGACTTGCCAGGTGTGATCAACTCCGATGGCGCGTTCATGCTCAAAGACGTGCCCAAACGCATCGTCATCCTGGGCGGCGGCGCGGTCGGTACGGAGTGGGCGACGATGTTCGCCGCGTTCGGCTCTGAGGTCACCGTCGTCGAGCTGATGCCGACGCTGCTGCCGGTTGAGGACGAGGACATGGGCCGTACCCTGGCCCGCTCCTTCCAGAAACGCGGCATCAAAGTACTGACCGGCTCGACGATTCAGAAGATCGAAGACGGTGGCAGCAAGAAGTCGGCCGCCCTGAAGGTGACGATTACCGACAAAGATGGCAAGAACGAGCAGGCGGTGGACGCCGACAACGTCCTGATCGGGGTGTCGCGACGGCCGAACACGCTCGACCTGAACCTCGAAGTGACGGGCGTGCAGACCGATAAGCGTGGCTACATCACCGTGGACGATCAGCTGAAGACGAATGTCCGTGGGATCTTTGCCATCGGCGACGTGGTTGGCCGCATCCAGCTCGCGCACGTGGCAACGCACATGGGCTTGATCACTGCCGGGGTCATCGCCGGGCACGACGAGAAGATGGACTACAAGGCGGTCCCGGCCGCGACGTTCACGCACCCTGAGGTGGCGAGCGTCGGACTGTCGGAGTCGAAAGCCCGTGATGCGGGCCACGATGTCGTGATCGGCAAATTCCCGTTCGCGGCGCTGGGTCGGGCGCAGACGTTCGGCAACACCGATGGCCTGGTAAAGATCGTGGCCGACAAAAAGTACGGCGAGATTCTGGGTGTGCACATCATCGGCCCGAGTGCGAGCGACCTGATTCCCGAAGGCGTGCTGGCGCTGCAGCTCGAAGCGACGTTGGAGGATGTGGCCAATACGATCCATGCCCACCCGACGTTGGGTGAAGGCTCAATGGAAGCCGCGCTCGTTGCGCTAGGCTTGCCAGTCCACGTAGGCCCCCCGCGCCGCGCCCCCCAATCAACCACCGCCCAGCCCGCCGCCGCTGCCGCCCCCTAAAGTGATGGCCGTCACCGCGCCGACATCTCTTGCCGTGCGCGATCTGGGGCGCATCGGCTACGCCCAGGCCATGGCGCTACAGGACTCGCTCGCCCAGCAGCGGCTCGCCGATGCCATCCCCGACACACTGCTGCTGCTCGAGCATCCGCCCGTGATCACGCTTGGCCGTCGTGCCACGCTTGCCGATGTTTTCCTGCCAGAAGCGCTGCTGGCGGCGCAGGGCATCGAGGTCCATCGCGCCACCCGCGGCGGACTGGTTACATATCACGGGCCAGGCCAGCTCGTCGGCTACCCAATCGTCAAGCTGCGAGCTCGGGGCCTGACCGTCCCGTGCTATGTCCGCGCGCTCGAGGTGGCCATCATCGCCACGCTTGCCGAGCTGGACATAGAGGCTCGTCTCGATGACGAACACGTCGGCGTCTGGACCGACAAAGGCAAGATTGCCGCAATCGGCGTCCACCAACGCCACGGGGTGACCTTGCACGGCTTCGCGATCAACCTCCAGCCCGACCTCAGCCACTTCGCGCTGATCAACGCCTGCGGCATCGGCAATCTCGGCGTAACCTCTACCGCGGCGATCCTCGGCCGCCCCGCCAACGTCGCCGACGTCAAGCACCGCGTCGCCAGCCACATCGAGTCTCAGCTGCAAACGCTTGGCTGCCACCGCTGAGCCCGACCGGGCGCACGGTCGCTACACTTCCCTCCGCAAGACACATGGCTGTTCTCGATACCTTCCGCCTGGACGGCCAGGTGGCGTTAGTGACTGGCGGCAGCCGTGGCCTCGGCCTCCAGATCGCCGAAGCGCTCGGGGAAGCTGGCGCGAGCGTGGCCATCACCGCCCGCCGTCCCGACGGGCTGGCCCAAGCCACACAACACCTACAAGCTCAGGACATAAGCGCCTTTGCGGTCGCTTGTGACATCTCCAAGAACCCCGAGGTGGAGGCAGCCGTCCAGCAAGTCCTGCAGCACTACGGCCACATCG
>DASYKL010000357.1:0-6684 GCA_035995405.1 Chloroflexota bacterium | reverse complement strand
GGCGCCGTCGTCGTCGAGACCGTGTTTTCCTGGCCAGGTGTCGGCACGACGGCCGTAACGGCGATTGGTGCGCGCGACTACGCGCTGGTCCAGGCGGTCGTGCTTGTCGTGTCGCTGTTCTTCGTGGCAGTCAACCTGTTGATCGACCTGCTCTATGCGTACATCGATCCGCGCATTCATTACGCGTAGCCGGTCATGAGCACAATGGCAATGACTCTCGCGGCGCCTGTGGCGGTGGCGGCCGCGGTGGCGCGGCGTGAGACGTCAGTCCGGTCGCGTTTTCTCCGCAGCCGGCGCGCGGTCGGCGGTCTGGCGGTCCTGGTTGTGGTGTTGCTGTTGACGTCGGCGTTGTCGCTGGTCTGGCCGGGCGATCCGACGGCGCTGTCGCCGGCCAACAAGTTGCTGCCGCCGCTGGTGGCTGACCGTAACGGCGTGACCCATTTGATGGGGACTGACATTCTGGGTCGCGACATCCTGACGCGTGTACTTTTCGGCGCCCGTGTATCGCTGGCCGTGGCGATAGGGTCCGTCGTCGTGGCCGGGGCTATTGGTCTGGCGCTCGGCCTCGTCGCCGGCTTCTACTCCCGACTGGATGCCGCGATCATGCGCATCGCCGACATCCAATTGGCGATTCCAACAGTCTTACTGGCTATTGGACTGGCCGCCGCGGTAGGCCCCAGTCTGCCAAATCTGATCTTCGTCCTGGCGATCACCAACTGGGTCATCTTCGCCCGCACGGTGCGTGCATCGAGTCTGTCGCTCCGCGAATCGCTGTTTGTCGAGGCGGCTCGCTGCGCCGGCGCCGACGACCTGCGCATTCTCGGCCAGCACATCTTGCGCAATGCGTGGACGCCGATCATCGTCGTCGCCAGTCAGCGTGTGGCGCAGATGATCCTGCTCGAAGCGAGTCTGAGCTTTCTGGGGGTCGGGGTGCCGGTGGATGTGGCGACGTGGGGCAGCATGGTGGCCGACGGTCGAGCCCAGATCCTGACAAACAACTGGTGGGTAGCCGGCTTCCCGGGCCTGGCCATAACGCTCACCGTCCTGGGCGTGAACTTTTTCGGCGACGGATTGCGTGACGTGTTGGACCCCAGGCTGCGCCTGTGAATAAAAGCCGCTACACACTGACCGACGTGGCCCAGCGCGCCGGCGTTTCGGTGGCGACAGTCAGCCGCGTCCTCAGCAACCATCCGCACGTCAAAAACGCGACTCGTGAGCGCGTCAAACGGGCGTTGGTTGAAATGAGATTCGATCCGCAGGCCATGTACACGCCGTTCGTTCAGCAAACCACGCCGATGGTCGGCTTTCTGATCCCAGCGGCGATGGCGACTCTCGGTCTCAACCGCGCGGTCTATTTGACCATGGTTCAGACGATCCGCGAGGCGGTCGAGGCGCGCGGCTTCGGTCTGTACGTCGGTACATTCAGCGGCTCCGCCGATGGCGACCTGGTGGGCGATCGGGTGATCCGCGAGCGCCAGATCGCCGGGGCCATCGTCTCCCGCGTGCGATCCGACGAAGAGCTCGAGCCACTGCGGCGAGCCGGCCTGACAGTAGTCGTCCTGAATCGACCAGTCAGCAGCCCAGGTATCCATACGGTGACGGTCAATAATCGCCGCGCGGCCGCGGAAGCTGCCGACCACGTGATCCAGCAAGGCCACCGCCGGATCGGTGTCCTCGGCGGGCCGGAGGACGTGTACTCCGCCGCGGAGCGGCTGGCCGGCTACCACGACGCGATGCAGGCAGCCGGGCTCGACCCCACCACGTTGACGATCGCCCGAACGGACCTGGCCGAAGAGCAGGGCCGGCGAGCGACCGCGGAGCTGCTTGAGCGACCCCGACCACCCACGGCCATCCTGGCGGTGAACGACTACCTGGCGTTGGCCGCGATCGACGTCGCCACCAGTCGTGGACTCCACTTGCCGGACGACCTGTCGATTGTCGGCTTCGACGATATCGAATCGGCACGCTACGTCCACCCAGCACTGACCACCGTCCACATGCCATGGGACCGTATGGCTCACTGGGCCGGGAGGATTTTGCTCGATGCGCTTGAAGACGAGCGGGCCGAGCAAGCTAGCCTGCGAATGACCACCGAGCTCGTCATCCGCGCCTCAACCACTCGTCCGCCGACCACCCTGCAGGTTCGTAAGCAGCGGAAAACTCAGGAGGTATTCGTATGACTGAAGCTCGCGCCAGACTGCGCGTCGGAGTCATTGGCGTTGGGCTCCTCGGTGAGCGCCACGCTCGTTTCTGGGCGCAGCAGCCCGACGTCGAGCTGGTGGCCGTTGCCGATGGGCGGCTGGACCGCGCCACCGAAGTCGCCAGCACGTGGGGCGCCCCGGCAGCTTATGCCAGTGCCGCCGAACTGATCAGCCGCGCGCGTCCGGATGCGGTCAGCATCGCGACACCGGACTTCGTCCATCGCGAACCGGTGCTCACCGCTCTGGAAGGTGGCGCCCACGTCCTGGTGGAGAAACCCCTGGCACTCACGACGGATGATGCGCGGGCGATGATCGCGGCGGCCGAACGCGCCAATCGCGTGTTGATGGTCAACCACAGCATGCGTTGGATCCCGCACTTCGTGGCCCTCAAGCGTTCGATCGTCAGCGGTGAGCTGGGCGACGTCGTCTCGGCACATTCGTTCAAGGCCGACACCATCCACGTACCAACGCGCATGCTGGCCTGGGCTGGGAAGTCAACACCGGCCTACTTCTTGACCGCCCATGACCTGGACCTGGTGCGCTGGTTCTTCGACGACGAGGTCGCCGAGGTCTACGCCCAGGGTGTCAGCCGCGTCCTCAAGTTGCGCGGCGTCGAGACGCCTGACGTCATCCAGGCCTCGGTCCGGTTTCGCAACGGCGCCATTGCCAGCTTCGAGTCGTCGTGGATCATGCCGAATACGTTTCCTGCCTTTACGGATAGCTACCTGCATGTTATGGGCAGTCAGGGCACTGTCTTTCTGGATCGCGGTCGCGAAGCGCTGGAAGTGTTCAACGAACAGAACGTCAAGTATCCCAAGTTGTCCACGGTGTACGAGCATGAGGGACGGATTTACGGCTCTTTCCGCCATGCGCTCGAACACTTCGTTGACTGTGCGCGAACTGGTTCGGAGCCGCTGACCGCCGCGGCGCAGGTGTATGGCGTCGTAGCCGCGCTGGAAGCGATCCATGAGTCGCTCGAGACCGGCCAGCCGGTGTCGATGCAGATCCCGGACCTCGTCGGGGCGTAGACGTGGCGTTCGACCTGCTGTTCCGGAATGCGCGCGTCGTCGACGGTTCCGGCAATCCGTGGTATCGCGCTGACCTGGCCGTTGCCGAAGGCCGCATCGTGGCCATCGGCCATGGACTGTCGGGTGACGCGCGGCGGACGATAGACCTGGCGGACCAGGTACTTGCCCCGGGCTTCATCGATATGCACGCACACTCCGACGCGATGCTGCTCGCGGAGCCGTGCCACGAATCAAAAATCTTTCAAGGCGTGACTACCGACCTGATCGGTCAGGACGGGCTGTCATATGCGCCGGTTACCCCAACGATTCTGGACCAGATTCGACGCCACCTGGCCGGTCTCAACGGCGATGCCGACGGCATCACCTGGGATTGGACGAGTGTCTCCTCCTACCTGGACCGCTTCGACCAACAGGTGTCGGTGAATGTCGCCTTCCTGGTACCGCACAACGCGGTTCGCATCGGCGCCATGGGCTGGGAAAAGCGCACTGCATTACCGGCCGAATTGGACCGTATGCGGGCGCTGGTCGCGGAAGGCATGCAGGATGGCGCCTTCGGCATCTCAACGGGTCTGACCTACCCGCCCAACGAATGGTCGGACACAACAGAGATGGTGGCGTTATGTGAGGTCGCGGCGCGTTATGGCGGAATCTACGTTACCCACATGCGCGGACACGGCGATGGGCTGATCGAGCCGATCCAGGAGAGTATCGAGATCGCCCGGCGAGCCGGTCTGCCGCTGCATTTGTCACACCTGAAGTCGTCACGGCTGGGCAGTCCCCGCAACCTGGACAAAGTTCGCGCGCTGCTGGCGGATGCGCGGGCCGAAGGCCTCGACGTGACGTTCGACAGTTACCAGTACTCCAACGGCAGCAGCATGTTGCACTCGCAATTGCCGAGCTGGATGCATGCCGGCGGCCCCGACGCGGAGATCGAACGGTTGCAGTCAGTTTCGATGCGGCAGCGCATTCGGGACGAATGGCGCACCCACCCGCCAGCGTGGAGTCGGCAGCACATAGGCTCGGTGCGATCAGCAGGCAATCGGTGGATGGAAGGCCGGACGCTGAGTACTCTGATAGACCAGTCAGGCAAAGATGCAGTCGATTTCTTCTGCGATCTGCTGCTGGCAGAAGACCTGGCGGTGTCGCACGTCAGCGCTGGCGGCGGCACGGACGACGACCTGCGCGAGCTGCTGCTCCATCCACTGCAAATGATGGGCAGCGACGGATTGCTGATCGGCGAACACCTGCATCCGCGGACGTATGGCACATTCGCTCGCGTGCTGCAGCGATATGTGCGCGAAGAGGGCGTGCTACGGCTGGAGGATGCCATTCGCAAATTCGCCTCATTCCCCGCCCAACGACTGGGCCTGAGCGATCGCGGACTCTTGAAAATCGGCCTGCGCGCCGATCTGGTGGCGTTCGATCCACGAACCGTTACGGAGAACGCGACCGCGGCAGAACCGCGGCGGGTCGCAAGCGGATTTTCCCACGTCGCGGTAAACGGCACGCTTGTACTTGACCAGGGACAGCACACGGGCGCAACGCCAGGACACGCGCTGCGCCATAAGGAGACGCAATGACACCAGAAGAACGACTTCGCGAACTGAGCTATACCCTGCCCACCCCGCCACCACCTATCGGCACGTATGTCGGCGCGGTTCGAACGGGCAACCTGCTGTTTCTGTCCGGCAAGGGCCCGACTCTTGCGGGCGGAAAGGAGTGGCGCGGCAAACTGGGCGCTGAGCTGAGTACCGAAGAAGGCTACCAGGCCGCCCGCGACACCATGCTCAACCTGCTGGCCGTACTGCGTGCCGAGCTGGGTGAGCTCTCGCGCGTGCAGCGCGTCGTAAAGCTGCTCGGCATGGTCAATTCGACGCCGGAGTTCGACCAGCAACCGAAAGTGATCAACGGCGCGTCGGATTTGCTGGTCGACGTTTTTGGCGAGCGGGGCCGTCATGCGCGCTCGGCCGTCGGGATGGCCGCCTTACCAAACGGAATCCCCGTGGAGATCGAGATGATTGTGGAGGTGAGCGACTAATGCATCGGCGGTTATTCCTGCACCGCCTGGGCGGCGCCGGAGCCGTCATGGCCGGGCTGTCGCTACTCGAGGCATGCTCACCCGCGGCGCAGCAGCCTGCGTCGACAACCGCGCCGCCAACGACCACTGGGCCACGCGGCCAGATCACGGTCGCGCAGGGCGGCGACGTCGTGTCGCTGGACCCCCACAAGATCAACGACATGATCTCAATGAGCGTCGCCGCGGGCGTCTACGACACCTTGCTGACGCGCGACGCCAGTGGCGCCATTGCGCCTCATCTGGCGACCTCGTGGCAGGCAGTCGACGATCAGACGTGGCGCTTCGCGCTACGCCAGGATGTAACGTTCCACAACGGTGAAAAGCTCACCGCTGAAACAGTTAAGGCCAACTGGGACCGCCTGAAGGATCCGAACTCCAAGACCACGTCGTCGGGTTTGCAGAACGTCACCGGGGCCAAAGTGGTCGACACCTACACCGTCGATATCGTGAGCACTGGGCCCAACCCGATGGTGCCCGCGCGGATGTGCATGTTCGCCGGCACGATCGTTCCGATGCAGTATCTGCAGACCGCTGGCGCTGATGCGTTGGCGGCCAAACCGGTTGGCACCGGGCCGTACCGCTTTGTGGAATGGGTGAAGGACGACCACGTCACCCTGGAGGCGAATCCCACCTACTGGGGTGGTCCGCCCAAACTGCAGCGGGTCATATTCAAGCCAATCCCCAGGGATGCGACGCGCGTCGCTGCCATTCAGACAGGCGAAGTCGACGTTGCCGCGGGTATTCCGCCTGAGTCCATTGCTCAGCTCACGGGCGCTTCTGGATTGCGCGTCGATTCGGTGCAGGGTCAGCGCGTGATGTACGCCAGCATGGACGGCCGCGTGAAGCCGTTCGACGACAAGCGCGTCCGACAGGCGGTCAATTACGCGGTTGACGTCGACAGCATCATCAAGAACGTCCTGGATGGCAATGCGCAGCGTATTGCTGGTCCGATTGCCAAAGACATGTTCGGTTATGACGGGTCGGTCAAGCCGTATGCCTACGACCCGGACAAAGCCAGGGCACTGCTCACTGAAGCCGGCCTGGGTGCCGGCTTCTCGATCACGATGAATACGCCGAGCGGTCGCTACTTGAAAGATAAAGAAACGGCTCAGGCGATTGCCGGGTACCTGGACAAAGTCGGCATCAAGGTGGACTTGCAGGTTCTCGAATGGGCCAACTTCGCTACCAAACTCCAGAACAAAGGCCTGGCGCCGCTGTACTACGTGGGCAACCTGGCGTGGACGCAGGACGCGGACAACGGCGTGGATAGCTTCTTCCGCACCGGAGCCTCCCAGAACTTTGTTGAGGACGAACAGATCAACGGCATCATAAAACAGGAACAGAGCACCACCGACCAGCAGCGGCGGCTCGGGCTGTT
>DASYKL010000356.1:0-7658 GCA_035995405.1 Chloroflexota bacterium | reverse complement strand
CCGGCGGGTGGCGCGCCGCGCCGTTCGACGTCGTTGCGCAGTGCCGTCCAGCCGGCCTGCAGCAAGTCAGAGCCGACGAGCGGTCGATAGAAAAGGTCGAGCAGGTCGTGATAAGCGGCCCGCACGCCGTCCAGACCTGTCGCGTCTTGCGCCGCCGCGACCGGCACGGCCAGCGGCGTAACCACGACGGCCAGACTGAGCAGGACCGCCAGGACGGATCTGGCGAGGACGCGCGGAACAGCCGACACAGAGCGCATTGTCGTTCATTGTGTCAGGTGAGGCTGGTAAGTGGATCGAGAAAGAACACCGTCGCGGTCATCAAGTACAGCGCCAGCAGCAGCACGCCTTCGAGCCAGTGCGATTCGCCGTCAAGGGAAATGTAAGCGAAGATGGCCGCGCTCAACGCCAGAACCATCAACTCGAGCGGATCGAACACCAACGTCATCGGCTGGCCAATAGCCAGACTGAGGAGGATGAGCACGGGCACGACGAAGAGCGGAATCTGGGTTGACGAACCGGCAGTGATGCCCAGCGTCAGGTCGACCTGATTGCGCCACGCGGCGCGCACGGCGGCCCAGTTTTCGGCAGCGTTGCCAACGATGGGCACCAGGATGACGCCGACGAACAACTGGGTCCACCCCAATTGCGCGGTGACCGGCTCGACGGCACTCACCAGTGACTCGCTGACGATGGCCGTTCCGACCGTCGCGCCGCCCAACACGAGGAGCCCAGCGCGCAAGCTCCAGTCCGACTGCCCCCGTTCTGCAGCAGCCGTTTCGACGCCACCCCGCAGCAAGAAGACGAGATACGCCGCGTAAGACAGCACCAGAATCAGCGCGACCATGACGCTCAGCTCTTCGGTCCGCGTCGCATCGCGCACAAAGGTCGAAAACAGCGCTGGCAGGACCAGGCCGGCGACGGCGAGGATCATCAACGACGCGTTCAGGCCAGCGAGCCGAACGTTGTACCTGAGCAAGCCGTGGCGCAAGCCACCAGCTAGCAGCGCCACGCCGAGAACGAGCAGCGTGTTGCCGATGATGCTGCCCGTGATCGACGCTTTGACCAGGGTAAAGAGGCCCGCGTGCAACGCCAGCACGGTGATGATCAATTCAGCCGCATTGCCGAACGTCGCGTTCAACAGGCCACCGTATTGCGCGCCCAGATGCAGCGCAACCTGACCTGTCGCGTGACCAATCAAGCCAGCCAAGGGCACCAGGCCGAGACAGGCGGCGATGAAGACCAGCAGCGGCGGCGCACCAAACAGCCGCGCGGCGACTGCAAGCGGCGCAAACACCAGCAGCGCGTACAGCCAGCGCGGCATCAGAGCCCGACCAGGCTCCCTAGCGCTTGGAGCCGACGAACGTCAGCCATTCAGCTCCATTCAACTCATCCATTCAACTAAAGATGCTGTAGGACTGCCGCCGGAAACGGCGTTTCGGGGTGTGCCAGCGCCTACACTGGTGGCGAGGCACCCTTGCCCATGTCCACCACCCTGGATCAGCTGGCGGTCAACACGATCCGCACGCTCTCGATCGACGGCGTCCAGAAGGCCAACAGCGGCCACCCTGGTTTGCCGTTGGGCGCCGCGCCCATGGCCTATGTGCTCTGGACGCGCTTTCTGCGCCACAACCCGCGCAATCCGAAATGGCCAGACCGGGATCGTTTCGCGTTTTCAGCTGGCCACGGCAGCATGCTGCTGTACAGCTTGCTGTACCTCACTGGCTACGACCTGTCGCTGGACGATCTCAAGAGTTTCCGGCAATGGGGCAGCAAGACCCCGGGCCACCCCGAGTACCACCTGGTCCCAGGCGCCGAGCTGACCACCGGACCACTCGGCCAGGGCTTTGCCAACGGCGTCGGCCTGGCGCTCGCCGAAGCGCAGCTCGCGGCGACCTACAACCGGCCCGGGCATACCATCGTCGACCATCACACCTTCTGCCTGTGCTCCGACGGCGACCTGATGGAGGGCGTGGCGTACGAGTCGGCTTCGCTCGCCGGCCACCTCAAACTGGGCAAGATGGTGTACCTGTACGACTCGAATCAGATAACCCTCGCCGGCTCAACCGGTCTGGTCTTCAGCGAGGACGTCCAGAAACGTTTCGAGGCGATGGAATGGCACGTCCAGCACGTCACCGATGGCAATGACCTGGATGCGCTCGAGCTGGCCATCCAGGCGGGCATCGATGAAACCGTTCGGCCTTCGCTGATCATCGTCAATACCACCCTCGGGTTTGGCAGCCCGAACAAAGCCGGCACGTTCGGTGCGCACGGCAGTCCACTTGGCGCCGATGAAGTGGAAGCGACCAAGCGCAATCTGGGCTGGCCAACGACCGAAAGCTTCTGGGTGCCGGACGAGGCGCTGCGCCTGTTCCGTGAAGCAGCCGAGCGCGGCGCGCAACGCGAGCAGGAATGGCAGCAGCGCGTTGACGCCTACGCCCGCGAGTTTCCTGAGCTAGCCGCACAATTCCGACGCACTCAGGCGGGCGAATTGCCGCCCAACTGGGATCGCGATCTGCCAACCTTCAGGGCGGAAGACGTCAAAGGCGGCAAACTGGCCACCCGTTCAGCGGGCGGACAGGTGATCAACGCCATAGCCAAAGTGTTGCCCGAGCTGGTTGGCGGTAGCGCCGACCTGAACCCGTCGACCGATACGGCCCTTAAAGGTCTGGGCGATTTCGAGAGTCCGGCGAATGTCGTCAAAGACCGCCAGGGTTCCGTCGGTGATGCGTGGGCGTACGCCGGCCGCAACATCTTCTACGGCATCCGCGAGCACGCGATGGGCTCGGTTACCAATGGCCTGCTCTACCACGGCGGCCTACGTGCCTTCAGCGCGACGTTTCTTGTCTTCAGCGATTACATGCGGCCGCCGCTGCGGCTCGCCGCATTGAGCGAGCTGCCGTCCATCTTTGTCTACACCCACGACTCCATTGGCCTGGGCGAAGATGGTCCGACACACCAGCCGATCGAGCATCTCGCCTCGTTGCGGGCAATCCCCAACATGATTGTGTTTCGGCCGGCAGACGCCAACGAAGTGACCGAAGGTTGGAAGGTGGCCATCGAACGGCGGTCGACACCGACCGTCCTGGTGTTCAGCCGCCAGACGCTGCCAATCTTCGACCGATCTCGCTTTGGCCCGGCGGCCGGCGCTCGAAGGGGCGCCTACGTTCTGGCCGACCCGCCTGGTGGCGACCCACAAGTGATTCTGATTGGGACAGGCTCGGAAGTCAGTCTGCTCGTGGATGCTCGCGAGCTGCTCGAGCAGCAGGGCCTGCGCGTGCGCGTCGTCAGTATGCCGTCATGGGAGCTGTTCGGGGCGGAGCCGCAGACCTACCGCGATGAGGTCCTACCGCCGGCAGTGACCGCGCGGCTGGCAGTCGAAGCTGGGTCACCGCTTGGCTGGGAGCGCTGGGTGGGAGATCGCGGCGACGTGCTGGGCCTTAATCGTTTCGGCGCGTCAGCACCTATCGCCGATATCTACACCCACCTGAATTTCACGCCTGACTTCATCGCCCAAAGGGCCCGCGAGCTCGTCGAGAGTGGCGGCAAGCGCAACGGCGCCGGTGTACCACCGGGTACGCAGACAGCTGACCGAGCCAGCTTCTCGAAGGCGGCCGGTGAGGGCGGGGACAAGAGCTGAACGGAGAAGAGGACACACTCATGCGCATCGCTTTAGCTTCAGATCACGCGGGCTTCGAGCTGAAACAACTGCTGCTCAACCGATTGGCTGCCGAGCCGGACCTGATCCTGGTTGATCTCGGCACAAATGCTCCGTCCCCGCCTGTCGACTATCCCGACTACGCCCGGCTGGCGTCAGAGGCCGTCGTTCGCGGCGACGTCGATCGAGCGATCATGGTGTGCGGCTCGGGTGCCGGGGCCTGCATCGCGGCTGGCAAAATCCAGGGCGCTCGGGCATTCTTCGCCGGCGACACGTACACCGCCCACCAGGGTGTCGAGCATGACGACGGTAACGTGCTGTGTCTGGGCGAGCGCGTCACCGGGCCCGAGCTGGCACTCGAGATTGCGCGAGCGTTCGTCCGAGCCACGTTCAGCGACCAGGAGCGTCATCGTCGGCGTGTCGCGAAGATCGCGGCGATCGAGGCCGAATCGAATTTCCCACTCGAACGTCTGCTGCGCCAGGGTCAGAGCATCTGGATCGACAACATTGCACGCAGCATGTTGACCTCTGGTGAGCTGCGGCGCCTGGCCTGGGAAGATCGCGTCGCGGGCGTCACATCCAACCCGACCATCTTCGAAAAGGCGATGGGCCAGGGGCCAGAGTATGAAGCTCCGGCGCGCGCGCTGGCCGAGCAAGGCAAAACTGCCGAAGAGATCTACTGGACCCTGGCGATCGAAGACATCCGCGGGGCGGCCGACGTCGAACGGGCCACGTATGAGCTGACCGACGGCGGCGATGGCTACGTCAGCCTGGAATGTGCGCCGTCCGTCGCCAACAGCACGCAGGCGACCATCGACATGGCGCGCGACCTGTGGACGCGGCTCGACCGGCCCAATGCCATGATCAAGATCCCGGCCACAGCGGAAGGTATTGCCGCTATCGAAGCCTCTATCGCAGCTGGGATCAACGTCAATGTGACGCTGCTGTTCGCGGTCAAGCTGTACGAAGACGTGGCGCACGCCTATGTACGCGGCCTGCAGCGATTCTTCAGCGGCCGCGAAGGAGCATCGCTACGGCACTCGGCGTCGCGCAAGCCGGCGGCGATGTCCGTGGCGAGCTTCTTTGTCAGCCGCGTTGATTCGGCTGTGGACAAGCTTCTGGGTGAGAAAATCGCCGTCGCGGGAACCGATGTGCGGCGGTACGAAGCGCTTTTGGGCCAGGCGGCGATCGCCAATGCGCGGCTGGCATACGCGCGCTTCAGCGAGATCTTCTCTGGTCGAGAATGGCAACAGCTGGCCGCCCAGGGAGCTGAAGTGCAGCGGCCGTTGTGGGCCAGCACAAGCACCAAGAACCCGCGCTATCGCGACGTCCGCTATGTCGAGGAGCTGATTGGTCCAAACACGGTGAACACCCTGCCGCCTCCGACGCTCGAGGCGTTCAAGGATCACGGTCGCGTCAGTCGGACGCTGGACACGCCGGCGGCCCTGGAGCAAGCGCGTCAGGTGATGGCCGAGCTGCAGTCGGTCGGCATCGACCTCGAAGCAGTCACCTTGCAGCTCCAGCACGAAGGCGTCAAATCGTTCGCCGATTCTTACGACAGCCTGATTCAGACGTTAGAAACCCGCCGCCGCGCGCTCACCCCGGCCTGAGGTCGGCGGGCAAACGACGGTAGGCCACGGTCTATTATTCACGCATGCAATCGTCGCTGCACGGCATGATCGACAAGGCGCACCGCTACGCCGAGGAGCCTGAGCGCGTCCGGCTCGCCAGCCTCGAAGCGCAGGTGCGGGGGGACAACGGCGAGCACACCGTCAGGCTGACAGAAGGCCGCCTGGGGTGTGACTGCGATCATTACGAATACGAGCGTTTGTGCGCTCACGTGTTGACCGTCGAGCGGGTCCTCAAATCGTGGATCCCGGCCAACGCGGCGCCGTTTCCTGGCTCCGGCGCAGACGGCGCCCCGCCTCAGGTGAGTTAAACAACAAAGGGAGTGCAGCGAGGCACTCCCTTGAGGGTTGAACGGTACAGGCGAAAAAACTAGGCCATCTTTGGGCCGCAGGCCTTGTGGTAAAAGACCGTGCGGCGTCGCGGGGCGAGGGTCACCACCGGGTAGAGCTCTTTCATGATGATGCGGTCTCCGGGGGTCGGACATGTCGGCGAGGCGCAGACATGGTCCGTAAACTGCGCACCCAGCGCTTCCTTCAGGCGGGCACGCTCGGCGGCCGTCTGGTTCTTGTTGCTTTCAGCCATGGCAAATCACATTGTAAGAAACACTCAGGCCCAGCCCAACATTCCCCGTATTCGTTCTGCGCTGTAGGGCACGAGCTCAGCACGACTGACCTCCAGACGAGCTGCCGACACCTGCCCGTCGAGCGCGACGGCGATGGCTTCGACGGCCGCCACGCGCGGCGCCGTGCCAGACAGAACAGCGACGAGACCAGCCGCGGGAAACGCGGCCACGCCAATCACCTCCCGTGGGTCAGGCCGATACGCGCTCAGCGGCAGATCGCTGTCCAGAACATAGACCTGGTGATGCTCACGATCCGTCAAGCCGTTGGGGAAGACTCGCTCGCTGACCTCGCGGCCTCGATACGTCAGCTTGCGAAAGTCCACGTCGAGACCGAGCTCCTCGGCGATCTCACGCGCCGCCTCCTGGGCCGTCTCTCCGTACCGCCAGTGGCCAGCCGCACTCGCATCCCACAATCCGCCAAACGTGTCCTTGACGAACGAGCGACGCTGCAACACTATCTCGCTGCCGGCCTGGCGGACGATCCAACAATGGAACGCCTGATGCCAGTCACCTGCCAGATGTATCGAAGCACGCGATTTGGCCACGCCAGTCGGCTGACCAGCAGCATCAAAAACTTCAAGCAGCTCTGTTGGATCGTTCTGTTGTAGAGACACTGAACTGCTGGACATCGTTACAAGTTGTAACGGACACTGTAGAGAGTGGTATGTCGAACGTCGGACTTACGCGCAGACACCTCATCAGACTAGCGGGCGGCGGCCTCGCCCTGGCCGGCCTCGCTACTACCGGGGTCGCCCATGCCGACCCGCAGAACGGCGACGCAGAATGGATCGCCAATCACATCGAAACTCGTCTCCTCGGCGCTGATGGTGCCCCTGTCGTCGGCCTGCCGCTCTTTAGTCGTATGCGCGTCGTGCGTGGCGTTCCAGGTGGACTGATCCAGGTCTGGGTGCCTCGCTTCGGCCTGTTCGGTCGCGTGGCCAGCTCGGCGATTGGCCCGGTGCCCGCGCCCAGCCCGGCCGAGTTGGCCGCTGAACAACTCGACGGCCCCAACGTGATCGGCGGCATCGGCTTGCCCGGCCGCATTATGGGCGGCGGCAACCTGCGGACCTGGCCCACGGTCGGCAACAACTTGCTGCGGACGCTCGGCCACAACGCGCCGCTGCGTGTGCTCGACAGCGTCGAAGGCGACGATGGCGACGAGTGGTTCCGCGTCAACCTGCTCGACCTGGTAACGGAAACGCCCACGGCGCTGGGCTACGTGCACCACTCACTGGTGCGACTGCCGCGCCTGCGCTACACGCCGATCAATCCGGATCGAGGCGATCAGCCCGGGCGACACTTCGAAGCCGACCTCAAAGAACCAGCCATGCTCACCGCCTTCGAGGATGGCGCACCGGTCTGGTCAACCCTGACCCTCAAAGGCACCATCAGCAACCGCACGCCAACCGGCGCGCACCGCATCCTGTGGCGCGTGCCCAACGAGACGATGACCAGCGAGCGCGTCTATCCTCCGATTCCGCGCGATGCACCTGGCGGCTATTACCTGAAGAACGTGCTGTTCACGCAGTACTTCACGTCCGATGGCGCCAGCATTCATTACAACTACTGGAGCAGCAACTGGGGCTATGCTGGGTCGCATGGCTGCCTGGGGGTGGCCTACAACGAGGCAAAATTTGCCTGGGATTGGGCTGACGTGGGCACGCCAGTCTACGTTTTCGCCTGACACGTTTTCGCAAGATACGTTTTCGGAGGACCAGCTCCATGACCAGCGAGACCACACCCACGACGACC
>DASYKL010000355.1:0-13293 GCA_035995405.1 Chloroflexota bacterium | reverse complement strand
CCCGACGTGATTGAGAGCACCAGCCATGACACGGCCAGCGCGGCGAGTCGGATCAAGACGCACCATAATGTCGGGCTGCCTGAGAATTTGCCGTTTCGGCTGATTGAGCCGTTGCGCTACCTCTTTAAGGATGAGGTACGCGAAGTCGGGTCGGCGTTGGGTTTGCCGGAAGAAATCGTGTGGCGGCACCCGTTCCCGGGGCCGGGGTTGAGTATTCGGGTGCTCGGTGAGGTCACCGCGGAACGCCTCGAAACGTTACGCGCCGCGGATCGCATCGTCATGGACGAAGTCCGCGCCGCCGGGTTGTACCGCCATTTGTGGCAGAGCTTCGCTGTGTTGACCCCCCTGCGGACGGTGGGAGTGATGGGCGACTACCGCACCTACGGCAACGTCGTGGCGCTGCGGATGGTGAGCTCACAAGATGCGATGACGGCGGACTGGGCGCGCGTGCCATACGACCTCCTGGCGAAGTTGTCTTCGCGGATCGTCAATGAGGTGCCGGATGTGAATCGGGTCGTCTACGACATCACGTCCAAGCCGCCCGGGACAATTGAATGGGAATAGCCAGAAAGTAGTTACAGGACACTGCTGCAGATGCAACCTGGTACGCCCTCTGTCGCAGGGCGGATCGCGGTACGAGGCTTACGCTGCGTCATGGGTGAAGCGCCGATTCTGGTCGACGTTTCGTTGGGCACCGACCTGGGGCCGGCTGCTCGGACTGACTCGATGGACGACGTTGTAGACCTGTGGGCGGTGGCGGAGGAAATTCGGGCAGTGTTCGGCGGGCCGCCACGGGTGCTCCTGGAGACGGTCGCGGTCGAGACAGCAAAGCGGATTCTCGCTGTCTTTCCGGCCGTGAGCGACGTGCAGCTCAGCGTGCGCAAGCCTGAGCCGGAAGGACTCGACGCGGCGGAAGAGGTCGTGGAGCTGTCGCTCGCGCGGCCCATCGGCGGCTGACGGTCATCACCCCGAGGCAGCAGGCTTCGCGACGGTCACAGCGCGGAGCACGTGGGTGGGTCGCCGGCGGCGTAACGGCCCATGCATCACCCGGGCGCCTTTACAATTCGGCGGCATTGAAGGTTCTGGTCATCGGCTCTGGCGGACGCGAGCATGCCCTTGCCTGGCGGCTCGCCCGCGACGGGGTCGATGTCCTGGTGGCGCCTGGAAATGCGGGCACACCTCGGCTAAGCCCCGTGGCAGCGACCGACATCGGGGGGCTGCTCGAGCTGGCCCAGCGCGAGCACGTTGACCTGACCGTCGTCGGGCCGGAGGCGCCGTTGGCGCTCGGTGTCGTGGATGCGTTCGCGGCGCAAGACAGGGCGGTGTTTGGGCCGACCAAAGCGGCGGCGCAGCTCGAGTGGAGCAAAGCCTTCGCCAAAGAGTTCCTCATCCGACATGGGCTGCCAACAGCGCAGGCCAAGCTCGTTCACGACGAACGCGGCGCGCGGACGGCCGTCGCGCGGATGGGCTTGCCTGTCGTGCTCAAGGCCGACGGCCTGGCAGCGGGCAAAGGCGTGTTTGTGGCGCACACAGCTGAGGCGGTGGACGACGCGCTTGACCAGCTGTACACGCGGCGAACGCTCGGCGCGGCTGCCGAGACAGTCCTGGTCGAGGAGCTCCTCGACGGGCCCGAGCTCAGCGTGCTGGCGTTCAGCGACGGCGAGCGACTCGCCGTCATGCCGCCGGCGCGCGATTACAAGCGGCTGAGCGATGGTGACGCCGGGCCGAATACGGGTGGGATGGGTGGGCTGACGTGGCCGCCCTATGCGTCCGCCGAGCTACTGGCGCAGATCGAAAAAGAGGTGCTGCGACCGACGCTGGCCGGCATGGTGGCCGAAGGCCGACCCTATCGCGGGGTACTGTATGCCGGGCTGATGCTGACGGCTCAGGGACCGCGCGTCTTGGAGTTCAACTGTCGTTTTGGCGACCCGGAGTGTCAGCTGATCATGCCCTTGCTGCGGAGCAGTCTCGTGGATGTGCTCGCAGCGGTTGCCGCGGGTCGGCTGGAGCCAGATGCAGTGCGGTGGGCTGGCGGGAGGACGTACGGCGTGGTGCTGGCCTCGCCTGGGTACCCGGCGGCGCCACGCCTGGGCCTGCCCATTGGCGGTCTCGATGCGATTGGCGACGGCGTCGAAGTGTTTCATTCGGGGACGAGCCGCTCGACCGACGGCCGCGTCGTCACAGCTGGGGGACGCGTGCTGACCGTCGTCGGCGCCGATCGCGACGCTGTCTACCGGGCCGCGGAGGCGATCACCTTCGAGGGCCGACACTTCCGCGGTGACATCGGCGGCCGCTCGGCGGACCGGCAGGACCAACGTGATGACGTCATGGTGGTCGGGGCCGAGGTGGCATCGTGATCCCGCGCTATACGCGGCCGGCTATGGGCGCGGTGTGGTCGGACGAGCACCGCATGAACCTGTGGCTGCAGGTCGAACTGGCCGTCTGCGAAGCGTGGACGGACCAAGGCGTCATCCCCGAAGAGGACATGGCCGCGATTCGGGAAGCCACCGTCCAGGCCGACCGCTCGGTCGAGCTCTTCCAGCAAACCCACCACGACATGATCTCCTTCACCCGAGCCATCGCCGAGCAGCTTGGGCCGCCGGGCCGCTGGATTCATCTCGGTCTGACGTCATCAGACGTGCTCGACACGGCGCTGTCGCTGCAAATCCAGGAGGCCAGCGACATCCTGGCCGAGGACCTGCGCCAGCTCGAGGCCGTCCTCTCCGAGCTGGCCGTGCGTTACAAGCACACCCTGACGATCGGCCGCACTCATGGCATGCACGCCGAGCCGACCACGTTTGGCCACAAAATGGCCGTGTTCGTGGCGCAGATTCGACGTGATTGCCAGCGCCTCGAGCATGCGCGTGATGAGCTCCGTGTCGGCAAACTTTCGGGGGCGGTCGGGACACACGCCAATCTCCCCGCGCAGGTTGAAGAAAGTGCTCTGCAACGGTTGGGGCTGCGGCCGGCGGAAGCCGCGACCCAGATCCTGCAGCGTGATCGTCACGCCCAGTACGTCTCGACGCTGGCGGTAATCGCGGCGTCCCTGGAACAACAAGCAACCGAGATTCGCGCCTTGCAACGTACGGAGCTTTCCGAAGCGTTCGAGCCGTTCTCGAGCGGCCAACAAGGCTCGAGCGCCATGCCGCACAAGCGCAATCCCGAGCTGTGTGAGCGCGTCTGCGGGCTGGCCCGCTTGCTACGCGGCCATGCCGTCACCGCGCTCGACAACGTCGCGCTGTGGCACGAGCGCGACATCAGCCACTCATCGGCGGAGCGAATCATCCTGCCCGATGCGTGTATCGGGCTCGATTACATGCTCGACCTGCTCACCCAGATCTACGACGGGCTCGAAGTGTGTCCAGACAGGATGCTGCAAAACCTCGACAGCACGCATGGCTTGATCTACTCCGGCCAGGTGTTGCTGGCGCTCGTTGAGAGCGGCATGGCTCGCGGCCAGGCGTATGACCTTGTTCAAGCAGCGGCGCGCCAGGTGTGGGCTGGTGACGGCGATCTGCTCGGACATCTCGCGGCCGATTCGCGCGTGACCGAGCGGCTATCGCCAGAGGCCTTGGCGGCGTTGTTCGATCCGACCTATCACCTGCGCGGCATCGAGGTAGCGTTCGCCCGTCTGGGTCTCAGCTGACCATGGCATCCAAGCTGAGGCTGCCCATCTTTCGCACTGGCAAAGTCCGCGACATGTACAGCGTCGACGATGAGCGTTTGCTGATGGTCGCGTCAGATCGGGTGTCCGCCTTCGACGTGGTGATGGCCGAGCCGATTCCTGGCAAAGGCGCGGTGCTCACGGAGCTTTCGGCGTTCTGGTTCGAGCGGACGAAGACCATTGTGCCCAACCATGTGCTGTCCAGGCGGCCAGACGACTTGCCGGGGGACGTGCGAGACATCGAGCCGACCCTCGCCGGGCGCTGGCTGCTCGTGCGCAGGGCCGAGCGGATCGACATTGAGTGCGTGGTGCGTGGCTATCTCAGCGGCTCTGGCTGGGCTGAGTATCAGGCCGCGGGCACCGTCGCAGATGAGCCGCTGCCGGTCGGCTTGTGCGAATCGGATCGTCTGGTGCAGCCGATCTTCACGCCGGCGATCAAGGCTGAGTCGGGTCACGACGAGAATATTTCGCGCGGCCGGCTAGCGACCTTGATCGGCGTCGAGTTGGCGGGACGGCTCGAGGAAATTAGCCTGCGGCTGTACGCGGCCGGCGCGGCGCACGCCGCGAGTCGCGGCTTGATCCTCGCCGACACGAAATTTGAATTCGGACTGCTCGACGGCGAGTTGATCTTGATCGACGAGGCGCTGACACCCGACTCGTCCCGCTACTGGCCAGCAGATGCGTATGCCCCGGGTGGACCACAGTCGAGTTTCGATAAGCAGTTCCTCAGAGATTTCCTCACTTCGACAGGGTGGAACAAGGAATGGCCGCCGCCGGCGCTGCCGCGCGAGGTGGTCGACGGCACCGCGGCCCGTTACGCAGAAGCGTTGCGGCGGTTGACCGCGTGAGTGGGACGGTCGGGCCCGTGTGGATCGCCGAGATCCAGGTCATGCTCAAGCCGTCGGTCAACGACCCGCAGGGGCTGTCGATCCGCGGCGCGCTGCGCTCACTCGCGCTGCCGGTCGACGACGTGCGGGCCGGCAAGCTGATCCAGGTCCAGCTCAGCGCCGCGGACCGCCCAGCGGCGGAGACAGCGGTCGAGCAGATGTGCGCCCAGCTACTGGCGAATCCGGTGATCGAGACGTATCAGTTCACGCTGCGCGAAGTGCCAGCGCCCGTTCCCTGAGCGCATCCAGAACCTCGTCAGGCACTGGCTGAGCACCGAGCCGCATGGCGCCATCGGCGGCGCGCTTGCCGTGGTCGTCCGAGCCACCAGAGACGAGAATGCCCAGCTCGAGCGCGACTGCCAGATAATGGCGGCTGCCCCAGCCGCCCGGGATCCACTGCCAGGCTTCGAGGGCATCGAAATTGCTTCCCAGAATCAGCGGCTCGAGCTCCGTTCGGTCAAGTAAAGGGTGGCCCCGCTTGAGCTTGGCGGGATGAGCGAGCGAGGCGACACCACCGGCGCCATGGATGAGCTGGACTGCCTGATCAACCGTGTAGGCGCGTGGTTCGGCGGCGGCCTGTCTGAGCAGATGCATGCCGGTACCGGCGGGCGCGCCGCGCAGGACGCCTTGCTCGAGCATGCCCAGCACGAGCGCGGCGCCGCCGGCGTAGCGGTGGCGATAGCGGTCAAGGTCAGCGCGCTGGAGGTGGCCGCCGACGGCTTTGATACCCGCCAGAACCGTGTCGACGTGTCGGCCCATCAACGTTCGGGCGTCGTCGAGAGCAGCTAGCAGGCTGGCGTTGGCGGGATCGATGAAATATCCCAGGACGTGGACGGCGCGGGGCCCGTCGGAGCTGGCGGTCATCTCGATCCCTGGGACGACCTCCAGACTGGGTGGCGCGGCGGCCACCGCTTCGTCGAGACCTGAGAGCACATCGTGGTCGGTGATCGCAATGGCGGTCAGCCCACGCGAAACCGCCTCCATCACTGCCTCAGCGGGGGTCAGCCGGCCATCCGAAGCGGTGGTATGGACGTGGAGGTCGATCAGCTCAGATGACCCCTTTGGTCGATGGAATCTCGCTGCCGAGGCGCGGGTCGGGCCTGGTCGCATCGTCCAAAGCCCTGGCCAACGCTTTGAACGTCGCTTCTGCGCGGTGGTGGTCGTTTTCGCCGGCCAGCAGACGGACGTGGAGGCTGAAGCGACCGTCCATCGCGAAAGACTGCAGCAGGTGCGGGATCATCTCGCTGCTCAGGCCGCCGATAGTCGCACCATGGAAGGGCAGATCGATACTGGCCCAGCCACGTCCGCCGAGGTCAACGGCCACCTGCGACAGCGCTTCGTCCAGCGGCACGACCGCGTCGCCAAAGCGGCGAATGCCGCGCCGCTCACCGAGTGCTTTGTCCAGCGCCTGGCCCAGGCTGATGCCAACATCCTCCGCGGTGTGGTGCTGATCGACATGCAGGTCGCCCTGGGCGCGCACCGTCAGATCGAAGCGAGCATGACGGGCCAGACTATCGAGCATGTGATCCAGGAAGCCGATGCCGGTGGCGATATCTCCTTGACCGGTCCCATCGAGATTGAGAGCGACCTCGACGCGGCTCTCGCGCGTCTCGCGAGTAATGTGCGACGTGCGAGGTCCGCGCAAGAGAGGCGCGTGTTGCATAGTTCGAGGCAATGGTAGCCCGGTCAGCTTCCGCGAGTCGGTTGTTGCCGCTCTGCGCCCCCTGGCTGGCAGCCGTTATGGCCGTGCTCCCGCTATTCGCGCCGGAGGTTTGGACGGGCTTCCGTCTGGCGCCCAGCGACATCATTCTGGCCAACCTGTCATTTGCCGAGCAGCCGCTGTCGGTGCGCACGCCGCTTGGCCTCTGGCCATTTGGCGTAGCGCTGGTCTGGTTCGGACTGGCCTACTGGCGACGTGACGCGCGGGCGTGGGAAGCTGTACTGGTCCTGGTGGGCGGTGCGGCGGCACTGGCCCGCGTCGGCAACCAGTGGGTGTTCGGATTGTTGATGCTGGCGCCGTTGGCGCGCCAGGTCGGCATGGTTCGCTGGCGGCCGTGGTCATTTGGCGTCATCGCTGCCATGGGGCTGGCGGCGACCGCTACTACCCTTGTCGTGACGCGGCCACCCGAGTTGCCTCCGTCTGCAATCCAGGCGGCGCTGACGAGTCCAGTGACGGGCACGGTCTTCGCGGACTGGCGCTGGGCGTCTCAATTGCAGAGTAAGGCCGCTGACAGCCGGACGGTGCTTGCCCGCGGCGGGCTCGTGTCAGAACCCGCGGACTACTGGCTCGACTATTTGCGCGTGACGCAGGGCCACGAGCGCTGGGCGGCGTTGCTCCGTGACTGGCGCGTCGGTGTCGTGGTCATGGACGCGGCCGGTCAGGACCGCAAAGTCGCCGAGCTGATCAAAAATTCAGCGGAGTGGCGCGTGCTTGTCGACGCCCACGGGACGCTGGTCGCCGAGCGAGCACCAGGGTGAGCGTTGCGGGCTCGCGATCCGAGCCGTGGCTGACAATTCGCCATTTGTGGGTGGTGATCACCGTCGCGGCCGCGTTCATCGGGCCGGCTAGCTCGCCGATAGGACCGGACATCTGGTGGGCGCTGCTGCGTGGTGACTGGATGGCCAACCACGGCCGGCTGCTCGGCTTCGACCCCTTCACCAGCGCACCACACGTTGATGGACCCATTCTCAACGTCCAATGGTTGGCCGACCTCTTCTTCCACGGTCTGGACGCGCTCGGTGGCTTGCCCATGGTTATCACCGGCACGGCTGGAGTCATCGCCGCGACGTACGCCCTGGTCCTCGGCGCGGCGGTCACAGCGAGCGGTCATCTACGACTGAGCTGCGTCGCGGTGTGGATCGCTTATGCGCTGGGCGCGTCCAATCTTTCGCCGCGCCCGCAGACACTCGCGTATCCGATCTTCGCGCTGTTCGTGTTCGCCCTGATGCGGAGTGAGTGGCGCAAAGACACTCGACTACTGTGGTTGCTACCGCCGGCCACGGCGGTGTGGGCAAACGTGCACGGCTCGTTCTTTACCGGCTTTCTCTTGCTCGGCTGTGCTGCCGCGGGGCGAGTCCTCGAGACACGCAGCCTCTGGGCGGCAAGACCGTATGCAGTGACGCTGGCCGCCTGCCTTGCAGGCAGCCTGGTCAACCCTTACGGACCGGGTGCACTGGTCTATATCGCGACGATTGGCAGTAACCAGGTCATTCGCGATTTCGTGACAGAGTGGACGCCGACCACCATCACCTCGAGTGAAGGCATCATGTTCTTCGGCTCCCTGGTCCTGTTGGCGGCGCTCATGTTCAGGGCCCGCTTGCGCCTTACGGCTATCGAGATGATCCTGCTGCTGGTCTTCGCCTATCTAGCCTGGTCGTCGGTGCGGGCGGTCGTCTGGTGGGGTGTACTCCTTGCCCCTATCCTGGCCAGGATCGCGGGAGACGCGCTGCCGAATCGGCAAAGCGCCAGCCGCGACTTACCGCTACTGAACGCGATCATCATCGCCGGAGTGGTGATGGTGGCCGTCATCGCATTGCCCTGGAACAAGGCCTCCATACCGTTGCTGCCGCCAGACAAGCGTGGCGTGTTGACCGACGACACGCCCGTCGGGGTGGCGGCCTACCTCAATGCGCACGATCCGCCGGCCGTTGGGCGCATGCTGAACCACCAGCCGTGGGGCGGCTACCTGGAATGGGCGACGTGGCCGCGGCACCAGGTGTTCCTCGATGGGCGGATCGAGCTACACCCAAACCAGGTGTGGTTCGACTACCTCGACATGGTCTTTCCGAGCGCGCACTGGCGGGCACTCGTCGCTCAGTACGAGGTCCGCTACATGGTGCTGAGCAAGGCGGAAGACGGTGATCTGATTGCCGATCTGCGAGGTGAGCCCGGCTGGCGGCTTGGCTACGAGGACGACCTGGCGACCGTCTTCTGGGCGTCGGAGGGACCGTGAAGCTGACGCTTGAGGGCCTCGAAGGTCCACGACTTGTGCTCGAAGACGTAGCGAACTTGCGTCGCAGTGACTTCACTCGCGCCGGCGCGGCGCAGCGCCTCGACGGTCGGTAGCAGCACGTCCTCACCGACGACGACCGTCAGGGCAAACCAATCGCCTTGAGCGGCGAGGCCGTTTTCGGCATTGTCTTTCGGAAAGACACGGGCAATCGTTGGTCCGCGTAAGCCGGCGACGCCGCCGTTGGACAGCGCGCTGCGCGCGACCGCTTCGGCGCTCTCGCCGCGAATATTGGCCGTGATCGACACTTGCTGTTTCGACCGCAGATAGGCCTCCATGAGCTCGAGCACGGCACGGGTGGCCTCCATGCGTTCGTCGTCGTCGGTCAGCGTGCGGCGGTTGCCGATCAGACACGCCTGCGATTCCAACACCGCGCCAGCCGAGACCATCTTCAGCCGATTCTCGCGCAGGGTGACGCCGCTGGACGTGATATCGCAGATGATGTCGGCTGTTTCCAGGGCCGGTGCGGCCTCGATCGCACCGCTCACTTCCACCAGCTCGAAGTAGGTGATGCCGCGGTCGTAGAGGAACTGGCGAGTCAGATTGGCGTACTTGGTCGCTACGCGCAGCTCACGACCGTTCACGCGCAGCTCGGCCGCGACCTCGGCCAGGTCAGACACCGACGTGACGTCGACCCAGCCTTCGGGCACCGCAACCACCAGCGCACAGCGGCGGAAGCCCAGCTCGCCGTGTACGACGATGACGTCGTCCTCTTCGGAGCGGTGCTCGGCGACGATGTCGTAGCCGGTGATGCCGAGATCGACTGTGCCGGCGTTGACTTCGTCAAAGATGTCCGCGGCGCGTTGGAACACCACTTCCGCGGGACCGGTGGGCAGGCCACGCATGCGGGCGCGGTACTGGCGTGGGTTACTGCGATCGACGCGCAGACCACATTGCCCGAGAAACCGCAGGACGTCGTCTTCCCAGCCTTTGGTGGGCAGCGCCAGGCGCAGCATGCTCACGCGAGTGCCTCGCCGACGGCGCGCTGCACGTCTGCGCGCGGGAGCGTCGTTTCGGTGCGCGAGCGCATGTCGCGCACCACGGCGTTGCCATCAGCGCGTTCGCGCTCCCCAAGGATGACGACCAGCGCCACGTCCGCGCGATCGGCGTAGCGCAAAGCGGCTTTGACGCCCCGCAGCCGCAAGTCCTGCTCGACCACGACATTGCCCAGGGAGCGCAGCTCCGCGGCGAGGCTTACGGCGGCGGGGTGATCTGCCGCGGTAACGCCGACCACCAGGACGCGCGGGCGAGCGGGGATGAGCTGTGTCGGCGTACCCCTGGCAAGGTCGACACGCTCGAGGCCGTAGGAAAAGCCACAGGCTGGCACGGCCTCCCGACCCCCCAGAGCCCGCACCAGATCGTCATAGCGACCTCCCCCGCATACTTGCAGCGGTCCGTCATCTGAGTCGACGTAGATCTCGAAGACCAGGCCGGTGTAGTACCGCAGTCCGCGGGCAAGACTCAGGTCCACTTCGATTCGTGCTTCCGGCGACAACGGACCGTAGGCTCGCAGCAGGTCGACGGCCGCAGTGATTTCGTCGACGGGCGCTGTGCTGAGGCCACGCTTTTCGAGAACCGGTCGTAGGTCCGTCGCCAGACGCTCTGGCGGGCCGCCCGCGTCGTGCAGCTCGGCGACGAATTCGAACGCGGCGCGGACCTGGTTCGTCGGGTCGGGTCGCTGTGCTTTGGCGAGTAAGCGCTGAATGATCTGCCGTGGCTGGCGCGAGCCACCTTCGACGGGGAGGCTGGCGCGGCTCAAGATATCGGCGGCGATGGCCGTTGCCTGGTCGGGCGGCAAGCTCGCCAGCGCCGACGGCAGCGAAGGCACCCCCGCCGACGCCACCCCGTTGGTACTGGCATGCGCGCCGCCAAGCAGGTCAACGACGCGAGACAGGGCGCTCTCGAGATCGACGCGCCCGCGAGCGATAGGTTCCATCTGATCCAGTACCAGGCCCTGGGCATGGTCGCTCATGCCGAGCTGACCGAGCAGCTGCAGTGCGGCCCCCAGATGGCCGACGACCAGTCGATAGCGCGTGATCCCGGCCGACTCGAGGCTGGCGCAGGCCAGATGCAGGACCTCAGCATCGGCGGCTGGCCCTGAAGCGCCGATCAGCTCGACGCCGACCTGGGTAAATTGGCGCGAGCGGCCGCGGGACGGGCGCTCGTAACGGAAGCTTGGGCCGGCGTAGTGCAGCCGCAGCGGCAAACCGTGTCCTTGAAGGTCGTCGACGAACGCCCGCATGACGCTGGCCGTCAGCTCGGGCCGCAGACAGAGTTTCCGATTCCAATGCGAGAAGGCATACATGCGGGCGACGATCTCGTCACCCGACTTGCGCAAGAACAGTTCGAGGGGTTCGAGGATCGGCGTCTGGATACCCTGATAGCCAAAGCTTTCGAAGGCTTGACGCAGCAGTCCTTCGAGCTGGCGCAAGCGTGCGTCGTCGGGCGGCAAGACATCGTTGGTGCCGCGGACGCGCTGGATGGGAGCCGCCGTGCGGTCGCCGAGCATGGTCACGTGATGTGGAAGGAAGTGTACGGGCGGGGAGTTGGGAGTTGGGAGTTGGGAGTTGGGAGTTGGGAGTTGGGAGTCTGTATGGTTACAACGCGACTTGGCATGCAGTCTCGCCCGAACCCAGGACCTAGCACCCAAAACCCGATCCGGCTGCTGATCGTCGAACGCCAGCCTGTGGTGACGCCAGAAGTGCGGGCGCGACTGGGCCGCGAGCCGAGTTTCGCCCTGGTCGGGCGCGTCGCGTCAGCGATGGAAGCGACCCGCCTGGCCCGCGACCAGCCGATCGACATGGTGCTGGTCGAGAGCACGTTGCCTGACCCAGGGGCCGTCGAAATGGCCCGCTTTTTCCGCGTGCGGCAGCCCAGGACCGTCATGGTGTTCGTGACGCGGGCCTATACCCAGACCGAGTTGTTCGAGGCCGCCCGTGTCGGTGCGGCTGCCTACGTGCGGGCGAGCACCGACGCCGATCTGTTTGTGGCCACGCTGAGGCGGGCATCGGCGGGCCAGTTTCCGATCGACGAAGAAGTCGTCCGCTATCCAGCGGTCGCGGCGCGAATTTTGGCGCAGTTCCGCGAAGACTCGGCGACGGACTCAGCAATCACCACACCGGCCGAACCCATGCCCGTCGAGGCACCGCAGCTCGGGCCGCTGTTCATCAAGCTCTCGCCGCGCGAAATCGAGATCCTGGACCTGGTCGCCCGTGGCAACAGCAACAAGATCATCGGGCGCAAGCTGACAATCAGCGATCAAACGGTCAAGAACCACGTCAGTGCGATCCTCCGCAAGCTGGAAGTGAACGACCGAACGGAGGCTGTCGTTTACGCCCTGCGTAATGGTTGGATACGCATCGAAGCTCCCGGCACATGAGCAGGCCAAAGTTGTCATGTACGGTGGCTTGTTTCTTGCACCTTGCCGGCGAGTTATCCGCGTGCGCATTTGGGTCAAAATTGCGCGCGTGATTGGGCAAGGAGAACAACACATGGTCGAGCTGCGTCAGCGAGCTCAAGGTCTGGTGGAATACGGCCTGATTATCGCCCTCGTTGCAGTCCTGGCGATTGCTGGTCTGATTATCTTCGGGCCAGCAATCAGCGGTCTGTTGAGTCGACTCGGCGGTTCGGTCTAACGACAACGGTCGCGAGAAGCCGTTGAATTCAGGGTCTGACCTCGTATGAGGTCAGACCCTTTTGAATGCGCTCCCCCAAGCAGGGGGGTGATGTGGCTGATTCGTCTGTCCCGCTGATACGCCGTTGTAATCAGTCTCGTTCTTGCGCCTACCTATAATGCCGCGCCGCCCAGCGGCCGATGTTTATTCAGGACATCCCCCAAATGGCAGGCGAGAGGTAGTACGGCGTGCAACGGAAGCGACTCGGTTACATCATGATTGGCGGCGGCCTGGCGCTGGCGCTGATCGTCGGTCTTATGGTTTTCGACACGGTCAACAAAGCGGAGTCAGTCAAGGCATCGCTGCCGACTGCCCGCGTGGTGATCGCCACCGCGGACATCCCTGCCCGCAGCGAGATCGCGGCGTCGATGGTCAACGTGCGCACCGTCCCGGACGAGCTCGTCCAGGCTGGCGCTGCGACCAAGATCGAGGACGTCGTCGGCAAATTCAGCCCTGACGCGATCAGCAAAGGCGCCGTGATCAACAGCCAGAAGATCGGCCCTGTCGCCGTCAAGAACGCTCCCTCCTTCCGCATCGAGAAGGGCAAGGTCATGTACGTCATGCCGGTTTCGTTCGCTGGCAGCCAGTTCTCGATCGCTCAAGTCAACGCCCTGCGCGCTGGCGACCGCGTCGACCTGCTGTACACGACGATCAACGCGCCGTCTGGCATGAGTGCCGATCAGCGTGATGAAGTGCGCGCCAATCCAATCCCGTACTTACAGACGCGCATCATGCTCCAGGACCTGCGCATCCAGGAGATCGGTAGTTACGCCTCAGACGGTTCACTCGTACCCGCGACTGGCGACCCGAATGCCAAGGGCGCCGCGGCAACGTCGATCTCTGGCGCCAACATCATCTTCATCGTCAAACCAGAAGAGTCACTGGTCCTCAAATGGCTGAAGGACGCGGCTACCTATTACAAGGACAGCAACATCGAGATGGTGCTGCGTTCGCCGGCCGATGACGAGCAGGCCGACAACAACCTGGTGGTGAACTTCAACTACATGCGCGACAAATACAACCTCGCGCCGCCGCCCAGCCTCCCGACCGCCTCGACG
>DASYKL010000354.1:0-12640 GCA_035995405.1 Chloroflexota bacterium | reverse complement strand
GACCTGCAGCAGGACGTCGCCTAATTCGTCAGCCATGCTGGCCGGCTCGTCATCTTCGATGGCGTCCACGACTTCGTAAGCCTCTTCGATGATGTACGGAATCAAGCTCTGATGGGTTTGCTCGAGGTCCCACGGGCAGCCAATCACGGGCGCTCGAAGTCGGGCGACGATGGCCCGCAGGCTGTGCATGGAGCCGTTCGGTACATGGCCGATCTCCGCGGGCACGACGGTGTGTGTCAGGTGGTCGAGGTCGAGGCTGGTCCGATCAAGCTGATCGAGGGTGACATGGGCGATCTGCTCGTCGGTCAGGCCGGGATGTCTGACCAACGTAATTTCATGCTCGGCCGGATAGACGCGCTGCAAAGCCAGCTTCACGTCGCCAGCCACACGCGGGTTGAAGACACCAGTGATCACGGCTGGCCAACGCGGATTGAGCTCAATCAACAGATCGATGCCGCTGCCACCCAGGGCGGTTGCTTCAACGATTTGGGCGCCATCGGAAGCGGCTAGTGCGGCCGCGGCCAGGGCGCTCACGCCCAGCGTGATCCCCGGAATGACGTCGATTGTGGCGCCGCCACGTCGGAGTGGATCGAGGACCGCTTCGCCCAGTGTGCCGTCACCAGGCACTGCCAGGACGACATCGGCTCCCGCCGTAAGCAACCGTTCGGCCATTTCGGCGTGGACCTCGTGCAGCGTGTCGCCGCGCTCGTACAGCTCGTCGAAGCTGTCCCAGCGCACGTCAGCCAGCAGGCTGTCGAGTCCAGGAAAGAAGCGGGTACGAGCAAAGACAGACGCGCCCGGGGTGTGCAGGCGATCGATCGCCGCGGCCGAGATCCAGTCAGCGCGGCCAGGGCCCAGACCCACGACAGACAGACGCATGCCCTAACTGTACGCGTGCGCCGGCTGCGCGCAGCACGGCCGCTAAAGATCCCCCGATCGGCCTATGCCCATTACCCCCGAATGGACTACGAGAATTCACTCAGCGACCGGGATGATAAGACCGAATGGATGAGTCCTTCGCACTAATCGGCCACGAATTGCGAAACATGTTGGGCACGTTTCTCGGCTTCACCGAGCTGCTCATTTCAGAGGAGTGGTCGCGGGCCCAGCAGCTTGAGTATCTGCACACGATGCGGGACGAAGGCTTGCGCATCCAGCGCTTCATGCAGCAGCTGTTCGATCTCGAAGGTCTCCGCGCGGGCGAGCTGCCACTTCACACGCGGCCGACGGATATACGACAGCTGTTGGGGTATGCGGCGATGATCGCCGCGCACGACCCGACGCACCCGGTGGTGCTCGACTGCCCGTCCAGTCTGCCGATGGCGCTGGTCGAGCCCGACCGTATTCAGCAAGTGCTGGGCAATCTGCTGTCAAACGCACGCAAATACACGCCGGGCGGCGGCCAAATCACGATCACGGCGCGGGCCGTGCGGCAGACCCTCGTGATCAGCGTGCAGGACAGTGGCGTGGGTATTCCGAAGGATGCGGTGGCGCGAGTCTTTGACAAGTTCTATCGGGTTACCAGCGCGCGACACCAGGGCATTCCAGGGACGGGCCTGGGTCTGGCGATCAGCCGTGAGATCGTCGCTGCACACGGCGGACGCATCTGGGTGGAGTCAGATGGACTCGGTCAAGGGGCGCGGTTCGCTTTCAGCTTGCCTTTGGCGGGGGTAAGTCGCACCGAACCGCCAGTGGTCGCGCGATCGGCGCCACTGATAGCAAAAAAGAACCTCGCCAGAGTGTGAAGGAGCTCACAGCCAGACACGTGTGAGCTGGCGCAGTATGGGGTGCATCCAGCGCCAAGGAGCAGCCGTCCGATGATCGAGTCTCTTGCCAGTCCGCGCGTTCGCGTTCCAGCTTTCGCGATCGGCGCCCTCGGTTTGCTGGCCCTCGGGACGATGGCCTTACCCAGGATTGCGACGCCAGTGGTTCACGAGCTGATGGTCGTCCAGGCACCTGCGCCGGTCGGGCCTGCGCGACCCCTGGTCACAACGCAGGAAGCGCAGCAGTCAGTCGGTGATCCGACGAAGGCGTGTGGCGCGGGGGCGTACGTGACGGGTGACATGGCTGGCGCGATGTCGCCGGCAACCGTATATGCCACGATGTGCGGTTCACGCTGAGTCAAGTCAGGATTCGGGCGCGAGGACGTATTCTCTGTCCTACTCGCCCGATGTACGACATGCCCCCTGTGGCCCCGGCACTTTCTCGGGCGCTCGACTATACGTTTCGCGATCCAGCGTTGCTGCAAGCGGCGCTGATTCACACCTCGTACGTCAACGAGCGCCCGGGGCGCGGGCTGGAAGCCAACGAACGACTTGAGTTTCTTGGCGACGCGGTCCTCGGCGTTGTCGTCGCTCACCGCCTGTACGAGCTGCGACCGGAGTCAGCCGAGGGTGAGCTCACCGTGCTCCGCGCGTGGCTGGTGCGGCAATCGACTCTGGCGCGGTGGGCGCGACAATTGGGTCTGGGCGCGTACTTGCTCCTGGGGCGGGGTGAAGCGCGGGGTGGCGGCCGTGAGCGGCCAGCACTCCTGTCTCGGGGGTTCGAGTCGGTCATCGGGGCGATTTACCTCGATGGTGGGCTCGACGCGGCGGCGGGTGTGCTGATGCCGTTCATCGATCAGGAGATTCAGGCCGGGTTCAGTCCGCAGCGGGTGGTTGATGCGAAGTCACGGCTGCAGCAGGTGACCCAGGCGCGCTTCGAGACGACGCCGGTGTACACCATGGTCGACCACAGCGGGCCCGGCCATGCGCCAGTCTTCGTGGTCGAGGTCAAAGTTGGGCCACAGATCAATGCGCGTGGCAGCGGCCACTCCAAACGCGCGGCGCAACAAGCCGCGGCGCACGCGGCGCTGCAACAGCTCGACATCACCGAAGGGTACGAGGAGCCAGTCGACGAGTACGGTGAGGACCTCGACCCAACTGACGTGGTTGACGACACGGCGGACTGACTGGGCTGCCCGTGACTACCGCTCGGCAGTCGGTCTGCTGATGTGCTATTTCGGCATCCGGCAGGCCCCCGCGGCTGTCGACGTGATGACAGGCGATTTGAGCTACTGCGGCCTGCGACTAAATACCGGCCGACTGTGGCGTGGAGACGCCGTAGACTTTCGGCCAACGTCTTGTTTCTCAAGCAGCTAGACATCGTCGGGTTCAAATCGTTCGCAGCACGGACTTCGACCGAGCTTTTGCCGGGCATCGTCGTCGTCGTTGGGCCGAACGGCTCTGGCAAGAGCAATATCGCCGATGCGGTCCTGTGGGTCCTCGGCGAGCAGTCCGCCAAAGCTGTCCGCGCCCGCAAACCCGAGGAAGTCATTTTTGCCGGGTCTGCATCGCGGCAGCCGCTCGGCATGGCGGAAGTCTCGCTGGTCCTCGACAACACCGACGCCAGCTTGCCCATCGAATATGACGAGGTCCGCGTCACTCGTCGACTCTATCGTTCAGGCGACTCCGAGTACCTCCTCAATGGCTCCAAGGTCCGGCTCAAGGACATTACCCAGCTCCTGCTCCACGCGGGGCTGAGCCCGGACAGCTACTCGGTCATCAGCCAGGGCTCGATCGACGAGCTGATCCTGCAGCGGCCCGACGAGCGCCGCATCGCTTTCGAGAACGTCGCCGACATCCGCCGTCATCAACTGCGGCTGAACGACACGCGCAACAAGCTCACTGCCACCGAGGCCAACCTGGTTCGCGTTCAGGACGTGCTGGCAGAGTTGACGCCGCACGTCAAGCGCCTCAAAGGACAGGCCGATCGCGCTGCGCGCGCCGAGACGTTTCGGGCTGAGCTGCACGACTTGCTGGTGCGTTTTTTCCGCGCACGTCTGTTGGCCGCGCATGCCGAGCGCCGCCGTGCAGAGGAAGAGCTGCAAGCGGTGACCGCGGCCGCTGAACGGGCTGAGGGTGACAGCATCCGTGGAGAGCAAAGCCTCAAGGCACTCGACGATCGAGTCGGCGCCATCGATCAACGGCTGGCCGACTTGCGGCCACGAGGCGAAAGCCTTCGCGAACAAGCACGTTCGGCGGAACGCAGCCTGGCTGTCGTCGGCGAGCGCCGGGCTGGTCTCGGCGATCAACGAGCGGGGGTGCAAGCCGACCTGGCTCGGCTGCAGGGCATTCGCGACCGTCTGGCTGTCGACGAGCAGGAAGCGGCGCGCGCCGCGGGACAGACGCCAGCCGGCGAACCGATCGAGGATGGGGCCAGTCTGGCGACGGCAAAGGACAGCGCAGCCGACCAGGCCCGCACGCTCGAGGCCGCCCAACGCGATCGAGCGCAGGCGCAACAAGCCCTTGAAGCTGCCGATCGCAAGATGCGCGACGCGGAGGTTCGCCTCGCGCGCACAACGCAGCAGCTGCAGTCGCTGCAGTCCAATTTAGCCGTCGATCAGGCGCGGCAGAGCGACCGCGACAAGCGGCTCGCGACACTCGAACAGCTGGTCGCCGCGACGCAGACTGAAACGGGCGAGATAAATGCCCGCGTCGAGGCAACGCGCGCTCGCCTGGCAGCCGCGTCGGCCGCACGAACAACGGCCAGTGGCGCATTGGAGCAGGCCCGCGAGGCGCTGCGTCACGCCAGTCAGCAAGCCGACCGGTTGCAGGGCGCGCTGGCGGCTCTCGGTGCGGCAGACCTGAGCCGGCGTGACGATGCCGACCTGGCGCCCGATTGGCAAGCCGCTCTGACCGATCTGCCCGTACTCGGTCGCGCACGCGAGCTGGCGGCCCGAATTCGACCCATTGACTTGCTGCTGAGTGGGTATTTGCAGCGGATCGTCGTTCTCGCTAACGACGAGGCGACGCGTGAAGCCCATCGCCGGCTGGTCAGTCGTCTGTCGGCGGATGCGCCGGCCTGGGCGGTGCTGTCGATGGATGGCTTGCTGTTGACCTCACCTGGTGAGCGCCCGCTCGAAGCGGTGGGTGATGAGGGCCAATCCGTACTGGCGGACTGGTCGCGCCAGGTCCGCGAGCTCGAAGAACAGCGCAGCGCTGCCGAAACAGACCGTCATGCAGCGGTCCAGGCGGTGCAGGTGGCGCGAGACGCTGTCGACGATGCCGAAGCTGACGAGCGCACCGCGCGGCTGGCCGTCGGCGAGGCAGAGGCACGTCTCGCCGAGCTGCGCCGCGCCGAAGCAGCCGCTCGCACTGAGCTGCAGCAGGTGCGTTCAGAGCACGAGCGAACTGCGCACGCCGCGGCCCAGCGCAGCGAAGAGCGCGAGCGTGCCACCGCGCGGGCGCAGACGACGCGCGACGAGCTGGCGGCGGCGGGAGCCGCGAGGACGACGCTCGTCGAGGCGCTGCAGACGGTCGACCAGCGCGTTGCGGCTGCGATCGACACCGTGAACCAGGCCCGCGCCGAGGTTGCCGTGCTCGAAGCAGCGGCTGGGCGGCGTGAAGCCGAGCGGGCCGCGCGCGAGGCGTTACACGCCCGCATCCGTGCTGAGATTGCGGCGAATGTCGCCGCCCAGGACAACGCCGCGGCGCGCCTGACCCAGCTCGACGTGCAGCAGCTCGAGCTGGACCAACACGCCGCTCGGTTGTCTGAGGAGCTGACGGCATTGCAGCAACAGCTGGAGCCACTCGACGGCGAGCTGCAGAGGGCGGAGCAGCAGCGTGCGACGCTCCAGAGCGAACGCCAGGTGATCGAGCAGCAGCTCGCCGTGCTGCGCGCCGCCGAACGCGCCGCACACGATGTTCGCGAGGCGCGGCACGTGGCTGCGCAGCGTGCCGCGGATGAAGTCGAGCGTCTGAATACCGAGATCAACGAGACGGCGGAGCTGGAAGCGGAAATCGGCGGCGGGGCTGCATGGGCCGAGCAGCTGCGGCTGCAGTTCGAGGAGGCGCCGACGGCGGAAGAGGCGTTCGACCTGGAGGCGGCGCGGCGACGCATCGCCAGCTTGCAGCGCGAGCTGCGCGCCGTGGGTGGTGTGGCCGAGTCGGTCGTCGAGGAATACCGCGAGATGAGCGAACGGCACGCCTTCCTGGAAAACCAGTCGGCGGATCTGCGGGCCGCGCTGGCTGAGCTGCGCTCGGCTGCCGAAGAGCTCGAGGCGCACATGCGGGAACGTTTCGGTGAAGCATTCGCCGCCATTCAGGATGCGTTCCAGGAGTGTTTCTTAAAACTGTTTGGCGGCGGTGAGGCACGGCTGGTGCTGACTGACCCTGATGACTTGCTCCGCACCGGCATCGAGATCGTTGCTCGCCCACCAGGCAAGAAATTGCAAGGCCTGGTTTCGCTCAGCGGAGGCGAGCGCGCGTTGACGGTCGTCTCGTTGCTGTTCGGGCTGCTCAAGATCAACCCGACGCCGTTTTGCGTTCTCGACGAAGTGGATGCGGCGCTCGATGAGGCAAACGTCCAACGCTTTGCGAATCTGCTGGCTGATTTCGCCCGCCAGATACAATTCATCGTCGTTACCCACAACCGCGCGACGATGGACACTGCCGATGCCATGTATGGCGTCAGCATGGATGCGCAAGGCATCTCCCATGTGTTTTCTGTCCGACCGCGCGCGCTCGCTGGCAGCACCCCATGATTCTCAGTCGCTGGTTCAAGCTCGATAAGAGCGTCGAAAAATCACGTGAAGGCGTCTTTGCGCGCATCGCCAGCGTTTTCGAACAGCCGCGAGTGATCGACGACGAGCTATGGGACGAGCTCGAAGAGCTTTTGCTGCAGGCTGACGTCGGCGTCCAGACCACGGACCAGCTGCTCGAAATCCTGCGCAACGAAGTCGAGCTCGGCAACGCTGTCAACTCGAAGGACCTGTATCGCCTGCTGCAGGAAGAGCTGGTCCTGAGCCTGAAAGAAGTTGCCCCGGCCGACCCGACCGAGATGCTGGCGCCTGATGGTCAGCTCGCCGTGCTGCTGGTCGTCGGCGTCAATGGCGTCGGCAAGACCACGAGCATCGCCAAACTGGCTGATTACTGGAAAAAGCAGGGGCGCAGCGTGGTGCTGGCCGCCGGTGACACGTTTCGCGCGGCGGCGATCGATCAGCTCAAGCACTGGGGCGAGCGCGTCGGTGTGCCGGTAATCGCTCAGAACCCTGGGTCCGACCCCGGGTCAGTCGTGTTCGACGCCGTCACGGCTGCTCGCTCGCGCGGCGCCGAGCTGCTGATGGTCGACACCGCGGGTCGCCTGCATACCAAGGTGAACCTGATGGAAGAATTGAAGAAGATCAGGCGCGTGCTCGAACGTCAAAACGTCAAGCACGTGCACACGGTCATCGTGCTCGACGCGTCGACCGGGCAGAACGCAGTGGTCCAGGGGCGCGCCTTCAAAGAAGCAACCGGTCTCGACGGGCTGATCCTGGCCAAGTTAGACGGAACAGCCAAGGGCGGGGTCGTGTTCGCCATCGTTGACGAGCTCGAAGTACCGGTCTTGTTTGTCGGCACTGGCGAACAACTCGGCGACCTGTCGGAATTCGACCCGGACGCCTTCGTCAGGGCATTATTCAAAGCCGCGTAGGCCGCGTAGAACGATGTTCGAATCACTGTCAGAAAAACTGCAATCCGTCTTTGAACGGCTCGGTCGCAAGGGCCGGCTGAGTGAGGAGGACGTCGAGCTGGCGCTGCGCGAGGTGCGCGTCGCGCTGCTCGAGGCCGACGTTTCGCTGAAGGTGGTGCGACAGTTCGTCGCCGCCATTAAGGAGAAGGCGGTTGGCCAGGACGTTCTGTCCAGCCTGACGCCGGCCCAGACGGTAATCAAGCTCGTCCACGATCAGCTGGTCGAGCTGCTGGGGACCGCGCCGCCGCGGCTGACGGTCTCGCCGAAGCCGCCAACGGTGGTCATGTTGGTCGGCCTGCAAGGCTCGGGTAAGACGACGACGGCCGGCAAGCTCGCGTTGCAGATCCGCAAGATGGGCCACAAGCCGCTCTTGGTCGCGGCCGACCCGTATCGCCCGGCTGCCGTTGCCCAATTGCAGACGCTCGGTAAACAGCTCGACGTGCCGGTCTTTCACGACCCCAACAAGAAGCCGCCAGAGCTGGCGGTCGCGGCGGTCAAGCATGCCGAACAGACAGGTCTGAGCTTCGTCGTGCTCGACACGGCTGGGCGTTTGCAGATCAACGAAGACTTGATGCGGGAGCTCGAGTCGATCGTCTCAAAAGTCAGCCCGCACGAGATTCTGCTGGTCGCCGATGCGATGACCGGCCAGGAAGCCGTACGTGTGGCCGAAGGATTTAACAGTCACGTGCCGTTGACGGGGGTGATTCTCACCAAGCTGGATGGCGATGCCCGAGGCGGTGCGGCGCTTTCGCTGCGCGAAGTGACGGGGGTGCCCATCAAGTACGTCGGTACGGGTGAGAAGCTCGACGCGCTGGAGCTGTTCCATCCCGACCGTCTGGCTCAGCGCATTCTGGGCATGGGCGACGTGCTGAGTCTGATCGAACGCGCCCAGGAGCATGTCGATCAGGAGCAGGCAGCGAAGATGCAGTCGAAGGTCGTCAAAGGCGAATTCGATTTGCAGGACTTTCTGGAGCAGATGGCGCAGCTGCGCAAGATGGCTGGTGGTGGCGGTCTGACGGGCCTGGTTGAAATGCTGCCGGGCGTGGGCAAGGCGATGAAGGAAGCGCGTCAGGCGGGCCAGTCGGTTGATGAGAAGCAGTTCAAGCGCATCGAGGCCATCATTCAGTCGATGACGATGGACGAGCGACGGCGGCCTGAGATTCTGGGCGGCTCGCGGAAGCGGCGTATCGCCGTGGGCTCTGGCACGTCCGCGGCGGAGATCAACCAGCTGCTGGCACAGTTCCGCCAGATGCAGACTATGATGAAGCAGTTCTCGAAGGGGCTGCCTGGTATGAAGGGTTTGGGTGGCTTGAGTGGTGGTCTGCCAGGTCTTGGGGGCGGCATGCCCAGCTTGCCCGGGCTGGGTGCGGGAGGGCCACCGCTGGCGGTACCAACGGCAGCCGCGGCGGCGGCGAGCAACCGTCAGCACCATAAGGGGCGCAAGAAGAAGAAAAGGCGTTAGGGGCGTGAGAAGAGACGGAGTACGTTCGGACCGTGGGCGGAGGCCAGAGGTCCCTTCCCGCGGCGAGCCGAAATAGCGTTCTCTGTGTGTGCAGGGCACGCGTCGTGCACATCGGAATCTGTCGGGTAAAGACGGAAGAGGAGCAGCCACTTGGGAATCGACGCTGACGAGCTACGAAAGCTGCTTGAGGAAGCGGGCATGGACGCCGATGCCGGCGTCACAGACCAGGGCAGTGCCACTCCTGGCCCATGGGCCGAGGGCGGCGACCCAACCGATGAAGCCAATAGCCCCGCGCCTGACCAGCCGCCTGTGTTTCGTAAGACGTCCGAGCGCGCGGCCGCGGCAGATGATGCGCCGCCGACCAATGCCGCCATCTACTTCCGCGACATTTCGGCCACAACGCTGCTCGCTGCCGAGGACGAGATCGACCTGGCACAGACGATCGAACGCGGCGAAGACGCCAAGCGCGAATTGCTGCACGAGGATCTGGTCGAGGACTCCCGCGAACATCTCGAAGATGTCGTGCTGATCGGCGAGCGAGCGCGTGGCCGGCTGACCGAAGCGAACTTGCGTCTGGTCGTGAGCGTTGCACGAAAGTACCTGAACCGTGGCTTGCCGATGCTCGACCTCATCCAGGAAGGCAATATCGGGCTCGCACGGGCGGTCGAGAAGTACGACTGGCGTAAGGGCTACCGGTTCAGTACCTATGCGTACTGGTGGATTCGTCAGGGCATGACCCGTGCGCTGGCGGAGCAATCGCGGTCGATCCGCGTACCGACGCACATGGTCGCGGCGATTGGCGACGTCTATAAAACTGCGCGCGATTTGCAGCAAGAGCTGGGGCGCGAGCCGCGTGTTCAGGAAATTGCCGACCGGCTCGAGTTGAGCCCGGAGCGGGTGCAGGAGATCCAGGCGTCGTCGCGCCAGCCGGTGTCGCTGGAGACACCGCTGGGGAACGAGGATTCGGCCGGGACGCTCGGTGATTTGATTGCCGACCGCTCGGTGCGGACACCACATGACCTGGCGGCGCACTCGATGCTGCGGCGTCACATGGACGATGCGATGCAGGTGTTGTCGCCACGAGAGCGCCAGGTGCTGCGCTTGCGCTACGGCTTAGCGGGTGGCCGCGAGCACACCCTGGGCGAGATCGCCGATCAGCTCGGCGTCACGAGTGAGCGGGTAAGACAGATCGAATCAGCCGCGCTGAGCAAGCTGCGGCAGCCGAAGCTAAAGCACAAACTGCGCGAGTATCTCGACGAATACGTCGCCTGAGGCGTGCGCGAGCGTCTTGACGTAGCCCTGGTGAAACGGGGATTAGCGGAGACGCGCGAGCGGGCGCACGCACTTATCTTGAGCGGCGCGGTCACGGTGGATGGGGCGGCGGCTACTCGGCCCGCCCAATCAGTCTTGCTCGAGGCGACTGTTGCAGTTGTTGAGCGGGGGCCTGAGTACGTCTCGCGCGGAGCGTTCAAGCTGGAGAAGGCCCTGGACCAGTGGGCCATTGACCCTGCCGGGAAAGTGGCGCTCGACGTTGGCGCATCGACCGGTGGGTTTACCGACTTGCTGCTCAGGCGCGGCGCCGTTCGGGTGTACGCGGTTGACGTGGGGTACGGCCAGCTGCACTACAAGCTGCGCAATGATCCCCGGGTGATCTCCATGGAGCGCACCAACGTCCGACACCTCGCGGAGCTCCCACAACAGCCAGACCTGGCAGTCATCGACGTCTCGTTTATCTCGCTGCGGTTGGCGCTCCCGCCCGTCTTCAGCCTCATGCGCGGCGAAGAGATCGTCGCGCTGGTCAAACCGCAATTCGAGGCTGGCCGCGGGCAGGTCGGTAAAGGTGGCGTCGTTCGCGACCCGAGCGTGCATCGGCAAGTCCTGGCCGAGCTGAGCGAATGGTCCCGCAACCAGCCCTGGCGTCTCGCCGACGTCGTCGTGTCGCCGATCACGGGTCCAGCGGGCAACGTGGAGTTCCTCAGCCGTTGGCAACGGGGTGGTGAGCCCATCTCACGCGAGACAATCCAGCGCGCGGTAGGCGAACCCGCTGATAATGCCACCAAAGCGTGTTGAGCCAGCTCACGATTCGCAACTTCGCGATCGTCGACCACCTGCAGATTGATTGGCACGCCGGCCTCAACGTCATCACCGGCGAGACCGGCGCCGGCAAATCGATCCTTATCGATGCGGTCGGTGCCTTGCTCGGTGACCGGCTCGGCCCAGAAGTCGTGCGCAGCGGTGCCAGTCGCGCTCTGGTCGAAGGGGTCTTCGCCATACCGGACCAGCCACCACCAGAGCTCAAAGCCGTCCTGGAGGAGTACGGCCTGGAGCCCGAAGACGGTGCCCTGATCGTCAGCCGCGAAATTGCTGGCAGGGGAGGCCGCGGCGGGGGGCGCATCAACGGTCGCGGTGTCCCGCTGTCTGTGCTGCAAGCATTAGGCGAGTCGCTCGTGGATGTTCATGGGCAGTCCGAGCACATGGCCCTGCTGCGGCCGCGCGAACAGCTCGAGTATCTCGACCAGTACGCAGTTGTGCTCTCCGAGCGCGCCGAAGTCGCTCGTCTTGTCCGTGAGCTGCGGGTCACACGCGAGGCGTTGAAGCAGCTGGTCGCGGAAGAACGCGAAGCCGTACGCCTGCAGGACATGCTGCGCCACGAAGTGTCAGAAATCGAAAACGCCAACGTGACAGAGGGCGAGGAAGAGGAGCTGCTCACACAGCGCGCGCGCCTGCAGCATGTCGAACGTCTGCGGCAGGCGGCGCTCACGGCACACGATGCGTTGATGGGCGCCGAGGACGACACGCGCGACCGACCAGGCGCCGTCGATCTCCTGGGCGAGGCGGTAAGCGCTTGCCAGGAGGCTGGACGGATCGACCCGGCGCTGGCGGCCGAGGCTGAAGCTTTGAGCGCCGCCCTCAGCCAGGCTGAAGAGTCAGCCCACGTGCTGCGCGACTATCTTGATTCGGTCGAGGCCGACCCACAGGCGCTCGAACGCACCGCTGAGCGGCTGTTCCTCATTGGCGACCTGAAGCGGAAGTATGGCGAGTCGATTAGCGAGGTTCTGGCGTACGCGGCGGACGCGCAGCAGCGCCTTGGCGAGATCGAACGGCGGGCGGACCGGCGCCTGGAGCTCGCCGCGCAGGAGCTTGACCTGGCGGCTCGGCTCGCCGCGGCCGCTGAGGCATTGTCGCTTCGTCGCCAGACTGCCGCCCAGGCCCTGGCGCGAGCGGTCGAGGCCGAGCTGAGCGACTTGCGTTTGAGCGGCGCGCGCTTTGTGGTCCTCGTTGTGCCTGGCGTAGAAGCCGACAGCACGGGTCTGGACCGCATCGAGTTTCAAATCGCGGCGAATGCAGGCGATGAGCCGCGGGCTATTGCAAGGGTCGCCTCCGGCGGTGAGCTCGCCCGCATTGCCCTGGCGCTGAAAACGGTCCTCTCGCGCGCCGAAACACGAACGACATTGATTTTCGACGAGGTCGACGCTGGTGTCGGCGGCCGCACAGCGCCGGTCGTCGGCGAGAAGCTGCGCGCCGTCGCTTCAGCGGGTCACCAGGTTCTGTGCGTCACGCACATGCCCCAGGTAGCTGCGTTCGCGGATTCGCATTACGTCGTGACCAAAGCCGACGCTCAGACCAGCGTGGCGCTCCTCAGTGCCGACGAGCGTGTCGAAGAGCTAGCGGCGATGCTGGCCGGGA
>DASYKL010000353.1:0-10170 GCA_035995405.1 Chloroflexota bacterium | reverse complement strand
AGGTGCTGGATAAGTTCGGGACCAAAGGCAGCGGCTAGGGCAGCGTGCAGCCGGCGCCGAGCGAAGAGCCCGCGATCCTGAATAGCCCTTCGAGCCCGGCCACCTGTCCCGCCTGTTCCGCCCCAACTGAGGGCACCGCCTGGCAGCGGTATCGCGTTTGCCCGAGCTGCCGCTACCACTTTCAGCTCACCGCGGCCGAGCGCATCGAATTGCTCGCCGACCCGGAGTCCTTCAAGCCGAGCAATCCGAGTCTCGTTTCGATCGATCCGCTTGTGTTCACCGATCGTGTTTCCTATCGCGATCGGCTCGAACGGGCGCAGCGCGAGACGCACCTCACTGAGGCCGTAGTCACGGGGACTGCCCGCATCAACGGTCGCGACTGCGTTCTGGCCGTCTTCGACTTCAACTTTCTGGGTGGCAGCATGGGCAGCGTGGTCGGCGAAAAAGTTGCCCTCGCTTTCGAGCTGGCCATCGAACGGCGTTTTCCGTTTATCAGCGTCGTCGCCAGCGGTGGCGCCCGCATGCAGGAAGGCATGCTCAGCCTGGTCCAGATGGGCAAGACGACCGCCGCGGCGATGCGCCTGCATCAAGCCGGAGTGCCGTCGATCACGGTATTGACGAATCCGACCACGGGCGGCGTCTATGCCAGCTTTGCCACCCAGGGTGATTTCCTGTTTGCCGAGCCGGGCGCGCTGATCGGCTTCGCGGGTCCGCGAGTGATCGAGCAGCTGACTGGCGAAAAACCACCCGCCGGGACGCACACGGCCGAATTCCTGCTCGAACACGGACAACTCGACGGAGTTGTCGACCGCGCACGTCTGCGAGGTGTGCTGGCGACGCTGCTGCAGCTCCTGCTAGCCCGAGGTCCGAGCGAAGTGAGAACCCAACGCGAGCCCTACCGCCCGCCAAGCATCCAGCCACCGTCGGCCTGGCCCGAGGTGCAGCTCGCCCGACGTGAGGATCGGCCAACGTCGGCCGACTACATCAAGCGGCTGATGCCGCAGTTCGTCGAGCTGCGGGGCGATCGCGTCTTCGGCGACGACGCGGCCGTCATCGCTGGCATCGGCGACCTGGCAGGTATGACCGTCTGCGCCATCGGTCAAGAGCGCGGCCACGGCGATCCCAAACGCAACGGTGGTCGTCTACGTCCGGAAGGATTTCGGAAAGCCGCGCGCATCATGCGTCTGGCAGCCGAGCTGCGGCTGCCGCTGCTCACCTTCATCGATACGCCCGGTGCGCATCTCGATTACGAATCCGAGGCACGCGGGCTCGCTGGCGCCCTGTCGAACTGCCTGGCCAATATGAGCGTGCTGCCTGTGCCTGTCGTCAGCGTCGTGATCGGCGAAGGCGGCAGCGGCCCGGCACTCGCTCTGGGGGTGGCCGATCGCATCCTGATGCAGGAGCACGCGGTTTATTCGGTGATCGCCCCAGAAGGCGCGGCAGCGATCGTCCATCGCGACGCGGCCCGCGCTCGGGATATCGCCGACGCGCTGAAGATCACGGCCTACGATTGCCTGGTTCTCGGCGTCGTGGACGGCATCGTGCCCGAACCTGAGAACGGCGCGCATACCGATCCGGACTACGCGGCGATGCTGCTCCGCGGTGAGGTAGTCAGTGCCTTGCTCGAGCTGCGCAAGCGCGATGCGCGGCGGCTCGTCGAAGAACGGTGGCGCAAATTCCGCCGTCTGGGCGAATTCCACAAGCTCGTCGAGCAAGCCGAAGGGCAGCGCGCTGAGGCGATCCGCACCGCCATGCGGCGCGCCTTCGGCTCGCTAGGACAGTTACGCGAGCGCTGGCCGGCCGGCGATCGGCCGCACCAGAGCGCTACGACCTGAGTCGTTCCCTACTCGCCGGCGTACCAGGTTTGCTGCGACGGGTTGTTGCCGCCGCGCAGCAGGCGCCAGACCATGTACGTTCCGCCAGCGACGATGGCCAGGCCACCGAAGCCGAGGCCGAAAATGCCGCGTTGGCGTGGCTCGATCTCGGAGAAGCGGTCGTATGGCAGACGCGCGGCGAAGCGCCGAGATTCATTGCGACCTCGCTCCGCCACGTGCCGTCCACGGGTGACCGCGTCTTTGACGCTGTCGCTGGACAGCGCGTCGCGGCCCCGTCCGAGCACCTCTTTGAGCGCGTCACCGCCCATATCGCGGGCTCGCGAGCGCAGCTCGTCTGCGCGGTCGTCAGAGCTGTTGTGGCGCATCGCGCGCGACCCAAGCAGGGCTGCCAGGAGTAAGGCGCTCGCCGCGCCGCCTATCGGCGCCGGGCCCATAGGCAGATCGTCCACAACGTCTGGGAGACGGTCAGTCAAGCGGCTGGCGACGTCGCGCGCGCCGCGCCGCAAGCGATTGATGGGCTTGTTACGCTCGCGCTGCCAACGCGCGTACAGCCACGCACCGCCCGCTGCGCTGCCGAGCGCCAACAGGGTGCCGGCGCCGATGCCGATCGACTTCGGCTGGACCAGGCCACGGCTTTGGCCGGCCGGCATCTCGTACGGGAAGTTGTCTGCTCGCGACGGTTGGCCGATGGGCTCGCCGGCTGTCGACGCTTCTGGCCAGCGCTGTCCGCGTGTTTGCGGTACGGGCTCCTGTGTGGGCACGCTGTGCGCCTCAGTCGATGGTGTGGCAGGCTCGGAGGCGAATGCCGTCGCGACGCCGCCGGCCGAAAGATCAGCGGTAGCGCTGGTGTACTGGTCTTCGAATCGATCGCCCTGTGGAGCCATTGCGGGCCGGCTGTTCTCGGTCATAGGTGTTCTTGAGACCTCTTCGCCTCGGATGGGTGTTTCGACCGTGTCGGATGTGCGCGCAGGCCAGACGATCCAGAGCGTGATGCCAATCAGGACAACCGCGCCGGCGCCAAGTAGCCAGAGCTCCATTCGCTGCCCTCCGTGAGCCGTGTGGCTCTACTGTCTGCGCACACCCCCCTTCATGGCAAGGCCCATGCCGTCGCTCGCCGTCAGGAGTCCATGAAGCGTCCGAGGAGTTGCGGCCTGGCGGCGCCGCTCGGGTGTCAATCGACGGAAGCGAACGTTCGGCGGCGCCGCGGATGTCGAAGCGGGCTGTCCCGTGCTGGATGAACGACAGCGCGGCTCATAATGTGTGTGGATGGTGGAACGGATACCCCTGGCGCTCTTGGGTGCGCTGTGCGGGTGGCTCGTCGGCGCGGTGTCGGCCTGGGCGACGGCCTGGTTGGAAGGTGAGAGCAACGACGCGAAGGCGCGTCCTCCCGGCCCGCTCGTGCTGATCGCACCCGACCCTGTGGTTCAAGGCTGTTGTGCCCTGGCGTGGGCCGCGGCTGCGCTGTGGCTGACCGGCGAGTGGTGGCGCCCATGGGCCGGCGGTCTGCTCGCCGTGCCGCTGGCGCAGGTAGCGGTAACCGATTTCCGCACGCGCTATGTCTATACCCTGTATGCCGGCGTGGGGTTGATCCTCGGGCTAGGCCTCGGCTGGCTCGTACACGGCGCCCCCTGGTGGACCAGTGTTGCTGGCGCACTCGGCGGGCTTGTTACGTTCGCATTGCTGTACTGGCTGGGCCGGCTGATCTTCCGACGAGAGGCGATGGCCCGTGGCGATATCACCATAGCGGCGATGGTCGGCGCTGGCGCGGCGGCCTGCACGCCGCAGGCATTGCTGTACGGCGTCCTGATCGGTGGTCTGATTGGCGCCGCGACGCTCATCTTTCGACGGCAGCTTGGCACCTTCATGCCCTATGGCCCCGGGCTGTGCTGCGGCGGGCTCGTAGCGCTCTATCTCTGTTGAGCGGCGGCTTTCGCTCGGCTATTCGGATGCAGCGGGTAGCTCTAGCCGAAACCAGTAGAACGTATGCGGCCCCAGGCTGAGGAAATAGGGCGCTGCGGTGATCTTCGGGAACGCCGTTTCACCGAACAGCTCCACTGGCACCGCACCGTTGAACGGGCTGAGGTCCAGCTCGACGGGCTGCACGAAGCGCGACAGGTTGTTGATGACCAGGATCCTCTGGTTGTCGTCGGAGCGCAGATAGGCCAGCACGGCCAAATTCGAGGGGTGCAGAAATTCGATGGACCCGCGACCGAAGACCGGGTAGCGCTTGCGGATGGCGATCAGGCGGCGCATCCAGTTGAGCAGCGAGCTCGGCACGCGGCGTTGGGCTTCGACGTTGATTGCCTGGTAGTGATAGACGGGGTCGATCACGAGCGGCAGGTACAGCGCCTGTGGGTCGGCTCGTGAAAAACCCGCGTTGCGGTCGCCGTTCCACTGCATCGGCGTGCGGACGCCGTTGCGATCGCCGAGATAGATGTTGTCACCCATGCCGATCTCGTCGCCGTAGTACAGGATCGGCGTACCCGGCATGCTGAACAGCAAGCTGTGCAACAGCTCCTGACGCCGACGACTGTTGTCGAGCAGCGGCGCGAGGCGACGGCGGATGCCAATGTTGACCCGCATGCGCGGGTCTCGGGCGTACTCCGTGTACATGTAATCCCGCTCGTCGTCGGTGACCATCTCGAGCGTCAGCTCGTCGTGGTTGCGGAGAAAGAGGCCCCACTGACAGGTCGGTGGAATCTCGGGCGTCTGACCCAAAATCTCGACGATTGGCGTCCGCACCTCTTTGCGCAGTGACATATAGATGCGCGGCATCAGCGGAAAGTGGAACGCCATGTGGCATTCGTCGCCGTTGCCGAAGTACGGCCGCACGTCCGGCGGCCACTGGTTTGCTTCGGCCAGGAGCATCCGATTGGCGTACGCGCTGTCAATTTCGCGACGAACGCGACGCAGGTACTCGTGCGTCTCCGGCAGGTTCTCGCAGTTGGTGGCTTCGCGCTCGTAGAGATAGGGAATGGCGTCCAGCCGCAAGCCATCGACGCCTTTGTCGAGCCAGAAGCGCAGGGCCTTGATCATCTCTTCCTGGACGGCCGGATTGTCGAAGTTAAGGTCTGGCTGGTGGCTGAAGAAGCGATGCCAGTAGTACTGCCGCGCGACCGGGTCCCACGTCCAGTTCGACTGCTCGGTGTCGGTGAAGATGATCCGCGCGCCTTTGTAGCGCTCGTCGGTGTCGCTCCAGACGTAGTAGTCGCGATACGGCGAGTTGGGGTCGGACCTCGCCGCCTGAAACCAGGGGTGCTGGTCAGAGGTGTGGTTCATGACCAGCTCGGTGATGACGCGCAAGCCTCGACTGTGGGCTGCCTCGACGAACGCCTCGAAGTCTTCGAGGTTGCCGTACGACGGCTGGATGTTCAGGTAATCAGCGATGTCATAGCCGTCATCGCGCTGTGGGGACGGGTATGTCGGCAGGAGCCACAACGCCGTGACCCCGAGATCCTGCAGGTAATCGAGCTTCTCGATCAGTCCGCGAAAGTCGCCGATCCCGTCGTCATTGCCGTCAAAGAAAGCTTTAACGTGCAATTCGTACAGAATCGCGTCCTTGTACCAGAGCGGATCATCGGGACCCGGAATACCACTGCGCGCCCGAGGAATGGCGTCTGCCTGGAGCATATGCAAGCAGGATAACAACGGGCCTTGCGCACGGGGTTCGAACAGCGCGAGGCCTTAAAGCACCTGGCGGCGCGTTACTGGTCGGTCTGCGAGCGGCCGTAGACGCTCGTCATTTCGGCCAGGCAGCGCGCGCGCTCTGGGTCCAGGCCGCCGGGTCTGACGCGCCACGTCCAGTTGCCCTCAGGTGCACCGGGCGTATTCATCCGCGCCTCGCTGCCCAGGTTCAGGACGTCCTGCAAAGGAACGATGGCGGTGTTGGCTGCTGACGCGAGAGCCAGGCGCATCATGTCCTCCGCGATATGACTGCCGTCTGTGCCCAGGTAGCGAGTGACAAACTCCCGTTCGGCAGTTGAAGCCGTGTTCTCGAACCAGCCCCGAGTCGTGTCGTTATCGTGCGTGCCGGTATAGACAACGCAGTTCGGGTCGGCGTAGTTATCTGGCAAGTATGGGTTCTGGGGGGTGTCGCCGAAGGCGAATTGCAGCACCTTCATGCCGGGGAAGCCGGTCGTCCCGAGCAAGGCGCGGACCTCGTCGGTGATGAGCCCCAGGTCTTCGGCAACGACGGGTGGTTGCCCGCCGCCCAGCGCATCGGCGATGGCATGAAAGACCGCCACGCCCGGGCCTTTGACCCAGCGGCCAGTGACCGCCGTCTCCGCTCCCGCGGGCACCTCCCACGCAGCCTCGAAGCCTCGGAAATGGTCGATGCGGACCAGATCGACCAACTCCAGCAGGTGGCGGAAGCGGGCGATCCACCAGGCGTAGCCATCTCGGGCCACCGCATCCCAGTCATAGAGCGGGTTGCCCCACAGCTGGCCAGTCGCACTGAAGTAGTCCGGCGGGACCCCGGCGACCGACGTCGGGTGCCCATGCTCGTCCAGCTTGAAAAGACTCTGATTGGCCCACACGTCGGCGCTGTCATGGGCGACGAAGATGGGGATGTCGCCGACAATGGCCACGCCACGGTTGCGGGCATGTGAGCGCAGCGTAACCCACTGCTCGAAAAACAAGAATTGGCTGAACACGTAAAAGTCAAGTCGGTCGCGCAAGCGATCGCGCGCGGCCTGAAGGGCGGCTGGTTCGCGCGAGCGTAGCGGCGCATCCCAGTCAGTCCACGCGCCGCCCAGGTCGTCCTTCAACGCGGAAAACAGGGCGTAGTCTGCGAGCCATGCCGCGTGTCGTGTGCGGAACTGGTCGATGGCGCCGCGCAGGTCGTCTCGGTCGTGAGCACGAGCGAACGCGGTCTCCAGCGCAGCGCGCTTCAGCGGCAGCAGCGCGCCGAAGTCAACGCGCTCGGTGGGTAGCGCGGCCAGGCCGGCGAGGTCGTCGGCGTCGAGCAGGCCCGCGTCGAGCAGCGGCTCGAGCGCGACAAGCAGTGGGTTACCGGCAAATGCCGACGGGCTGGCGTACGGCGAATCGCCAAAGCCAGTCGGACACAGCGGCAGGACCTGCCACAACGCCTGGCGCGCCTGAGCCAGGTAGTCGACGAATTCCAAGGCAGCGGGACCCAGGTCACCGATACCGTAGCGGCTTGGCAACGACGTGGGGTGAAGCAAGACGCCGCTGCGGCGCCGATCGAGCAGCATGAGTGGCGCGGGCCGTTGCAGGTCTTATGCCTTGACCAGGTGGGGTGGCATCTTTGACAAAGGTCCGGCCCACTCCTATTCTGCACAAACGCCGTCGGCGCCAAGGTGGTGGCTCCGGATCGCCCCAGGCTACGCGTAGACCAAGGAGTTGTGAAAGCGATGGCGACTCGCCGCGACTTTTTGACCAGTTTGTTCGGCGCCGGGGCAGTGACCCTTGTCGCCGCATGTGGCGGTGGCGCAAGCCAGACGGTCACACCGACCAGCGCCACCAAGCCGGCGGCGCCGACGACCGCGGCGGCCCCGCCCCCGACCACGCAGAGTGCACCTGCGCAAGCGGCGGCCAAGCCCGCGGGCAGTGGTGGCACGATCACGTTCGTGATCGAGAACGACGTCATTGACTTCGATCCGCTGTTGTCGCGCGCGTTCGTCGATCGCAACGCCCAATACCAGATCTACGACTCGCTGGTTCGTGTCGACCCAAGCGGCAAGATCATCCCCTGGCTGGCCGAGAAGTGGGACACCTCGGCTGACGGCAAACAGGTCACGTTCAACCTGCGCAACGGCGTCAAGTACCAGGACGGCAGCCCATTCGATGCAGATTCTGTCAAGTGGAATATCGACCGCTATCGGACGACGGATGCCTCGGCTCGCAAAGGCGAGCTAGCGCCAGTCGCTAGCGTAGACGTAGTCGATGCGCAAACCGTCCGCTTCAACCTGACCGGGCCATTTTCCCCGCTGCTGTCGCTGTTGGTGGATCGCGCCGGCATGATGGTGTCTCGCAAAGTCGCCGAGGCGGCCGGCGAGGACTTCACCCGCAAAGCCTTCAAAGCCGGCACCGGGCCTTTTGTCTTGACCGAGGCCGTCAAAGACGACCACGTCACGATGGAGCGCAACCCCGATTGGTGGGGTACCGATAACGCCGGCGGCAAGTTGCCGCTGCTCGACAAGATCATCATTCGCCCGATCACCAACAGCGACGTGCGGTTGACCAATCTGAAGACCGGCGATGCGCACTTCTGCAACAACATCTCGCCGAAAGACGTGGCCGGGCTCAAAAACGACTCGACGCTGACGTTCCAGGAAGTCCCGGGCTACGAGTACGGCAGCCTCGTACCGAACCGCAAAGAGGGCTTCGTCTTCAGCGAGGCCCGCTATGTCAAAGCCCTGTCCATGGCCATCGATCGCAAAGAGTTGATCGATAAAGCCTTTTTTGGCGTTGGCAGCGTCGGCTACGGAACGATCGCGCCCGCGCACTTTGCCTTCGACGCCAACTTCAAGCCGTTTGAAAAAGTTGATGCGGAGGGCGCTAAGAAACTCGTCGCGGACGTAGGCAAAGGGCCGTTGTCGTTTGAGCTGCTGGTGCCGTCTGGCGATCCGGCCCTGTTGCAACAGGCAACATTGATTCAGGCACAGCTGCGCAAGGCCGATATCGACGCCCAGCTTGCGCAGCTCGAGTTTGCGCAGATCCTCAAGCAGCAGACCGACAAAGTGTTCAAGGGCGTGACGTTCGTCGGCTGGAGCGGTCGAGTTGATCCGGACGGCAATACGTACGACTTCAACTACACCGGGCGGCCGAACAACGACGGCAGCTACTCCAATCCCGAAGTCGACAAGCTGCTGGACGACCAGCGGCAGGCGACGGACGAGGCCAAACGCAAAGATGCGCTGCGCAAGGCGGAGCAGATTTTCGTCGTCGACGACCCCGCGCGGGTGTGGTTCCGTTTTGCAATGTCGCAGATGCTGACGGCGAAGAAACTGACGGGCTTGCAGCCGTACCCCGATCGGATCCCGCGGTTTCAAACGGCGACGCTCGCCAAATAAGTGTCGGCCACTGGAGGAGTGGCCCTGCCACCCTTGGGCCGTCTCGGCAACCGCTCGGGTGTCGGGCGCTGAAACAAGCTGACCGCATGCGGCTTCGGGCGTGATTGGCTACATCATTCGGCGGGTGGTGTTGATGGTGCCCGTCGCGATTATTGTGACGATCATCGCCTTCACGCTCTTGCGGTTGGCGCCTGGCGATCCTGTCATCACCTTCGCGGGTGACGTCCGCGACCCCGAGATCCTCAACGAGATGCGACACCAGCTCGGCTTTGATCAGCCGATGCCTGTCCAGTACGTCGTCTGGCTCGGCCATACGTTGCAGGGCGACTTCGGCCGCTCGATTCGCACGCACCAGCGCGTCGGCGAAGCCATTGTCGAGCGTCTCCCAGCAACGCTGGAGCTCACCGGCGTCGCTTTGCTCTTCTCCGTGACCACGGGCCTGATCGTCGGCACATTCTCGGCCCTCCATCGCAACTCGGCACTCGACCTGTTGGCCACCAGCCTGACCATCGCCGGAGTGTCCATCCCCAACTTCTTTCTTGGCGTCATGCTGATCCTGGTGTTCTCGTTGGTACTGCGGATTTTTCCGCCAGGTGGCTATTCGCCAGTCATCGATGACCCCGTCGAAAACCTGCGCCGCATCGTCCTGCCCGCGTTGACCCTGTCAGCGGCAACCCTGGCCGTCAACATGCGCCAGGTGCGCTCCAGCCTGTTGGACGTGTTCGGCCAGGACTACATTCGGACCGCGCGGGCCAAAGGCTTGAGCCAGAACGCGGTCATCGTTGGTCATGCCCTGAAAAACGGACTGATCCCCGTCGTGACGGTGATCGGGTTGCAGGTGGGCGCGTTGATCGAAGGCGCGATCATCACCGAGCAGATCTTCTTCTGGCCTGGCGTTGGCAAGCTGGTGGTCGACAGTATTCTGGGTCGCGACTACCCCGTCGTTCAGGCGGTAGTGCTGCTGTCAGCGCTGTCGTTCATGGCGAGCACGTTGTTGGTCGACATCATTTACGGCATCCTCGACCCACGCATTTCCGTGACGCGCGGACCTTAGCTGCATGGCTGCCAGCACTCCAGGTGTCCTGCGGCCGGCGATGGTTGCACCCGACGAGCTATCGGTCAGACGCGCGTCGTGGCTGGTGATGCTGCGGCGCAACCCGCGTCTGGCGATCGGCGGCGGACTGGTCCTGGCGCTCGTCCTGGTGGCGATCGGCGCGCCGTTGCTGACGCACTACGATCCGGTCGTAGGTGACGTCTCAGACAGCCTGGTCGCACCAGGTGCGAGCCACTGGCTCGGCACA
>DASYKL010000352.1:0-5325 GCA_035995405.1 Chloroflexota bacterium | reverse complement strand
TCGAGGCGCTCTTCGATTGACTCGCACGCGGAGTCGGGGAGGGCGTCGAAGCGATCGAGCCACGCAGCAGAGCGGCGGCGGCGGTCTTCGAAGGCGGCTTCAGACAGATCGTCAAGGCGGTCATCGAAGCCTTCGAGGCCGAGCTGCGAGGCCAGGACGGGTGAATCCTGGAGTGTTTCGTCGAAGAAGGCTCGGGCAAGTGCCGCGCAATCGGACATATGGGTTTAGGCTACCGCCCCGCGAGGCCTGGCAAGGAGTGACGACGTGGCGAGGGCATGAAAAAGGGAGGTACCTCGGTGATGAGATACCTCCCTGAGGAGTTTCAGTATGTCTTACGACGTACGATGCGACGTGCCTCTCAACGTGTAGCGCCTTCCCGGCTCCTGAGATCGGCCCCGGGTGCCATCAGGTGGCAACTCCGAAAGGGCCCTTTGCTCACGCCAGCCCGCCGCTGCTGACCCCTGATCGGCAACCTTCACCGATGGGGCCGCGCCCAGTCAACCTGCCAACGACAGAAGGTGGCATGCAGCTTTCTCAGACTAAATGTGGGGCTGAGATCCATCGGCACCTCCTTGTTCCAGTCCATGGGGATATAACGCAAAGTAGCACTCGATTCGCCCCGCGGCAACCTTTTGTTTATTACAATTCACATGGTTCCGGTGGCAACGTCGGGCCTTCACTTATGCCCATCTACGAATACACGTGCGCCGATTGCAAGCGACGCTCGAGTCTCTTCTATCAGACCTTTTCCGCGGCCGCCGCAGCCGTGCCGGCGTGCTCGCACTGCGGCTCACTGCACGTGACGCGGATGGTGTCGCGGGTCTTTCAGCTCAAAAGCGAGGATGCCCAACTCGAAGATCTCGCCGATCCGTCGAGTTTTGGCGACCTCGACGAGAACGACCCGAAGAGCGTCGCTCGCTGGGCCCGCAAGCTCGGCTCGCAGATGGGCGAAGATCTCGGCGACGACTGGGGGGAGATGGTCGACCGCCTTGAAGCTGGCGAAGATGTGGGCGACGAAGGTGGCGAGGGTGCCGGTTTGAGCGGCGAAGCTGACTCCGACGAAGTTGGCAGCGGTCCACCGGCCGACTTCTAACGCTGACTCTCTGGCGCATCAAGAAAATCGACTGGGATCGGATCTGGCCGAGGGTGGCAGACGCCGCACCACAGCGCATCTTCGATACCCAGGCCACGCAGGCCAGCAGCTGTCGGCCAGGCGGCAAACAAGTAGGCCTGAGTACGGGCGTGCGTTTTACAGATCCCACGGCCGCAAAAACGACACGTGCCGTCCGCGGTCGCGCCGCAGACCCAACAGTGCACCTAGCGCTCGGGAGCGGGCACCGCGGCCAACTGCTGGTTGTAGCTCTCGAGGAGCTCCTCGGCGTGCAGCCGATCCATACCGATCTCGCCGGCGGCCGAGGGCAGCGTCTTGTGGCGCCCGTAGCGACGAATGGCGAGCTCCCAGGTCGCCGCACGATCGTTGTTCGGTAGCCGGCGCAAGGCTTCGGCGAGCGTCAGCAGGTTGCCTTCCGCCGAAGCATCGAACTCACCGAGACCAGCGGCGACGGCGTCGAGCTCGGATGGCCGCAGATGCATGGCGTAACCGTTGAGTGGGACGCTCAGCGTGTCGGGCGGCGTATCCATAGACAGATCACAAGATCGTAGCGCGCCCGGCACTTTCCTTAGCGGGCCTTGGTTAGCTATTGTCACGTTACGATGCGCCTGCTAACCGTAACTTTCTTGTTCGTGAGCCTGTTGGTTGCGAGTGTCGCGCCGGCCGCCGCGGCCCCGAATGACATCAACTTCGCGGCGCGTGTGCTCGATCTGACGAATGTCGAACGCCAAAAAGCGGGGCTGCCACCCTTAATAATGAATCCGCAGTTGACCGACGCCGCCCAGACGTACAGCCAGGTACTGGCCTCGAGCGGCTGCTTCGAGCACACCTGTGGCGCCGTGCCGAATTTTGCTGACCGAGCCACTCAGGCAGGCTATGCAGGTTGGAATGCGCTCGGCGAAAATATTGGCGCCGGCTACCCATCGGCCGATGCGGTCGTGGCCGGGTGGATGGGCTCGGATGGCCATCGGGCCAACATTCTGTCGCCGAACTTCACCGAGATGGGCATCGGCTTCGTCGCGGGTGGTGGCGCATTCGGAACCTATTGGGCTCAGGAATTCGGGACTCGACCAAACGTATCGTTGAGCTTTGCTCCACTATCGTCGCCGGAGCCGCAAGCTGCTGAGCAGCCTGCGACTGCTGACGACGGCAGCGGCGCCTGAACGCGTCTCGCTCGACTCAGGGGTTCGCCGGCGGCGGCGCGTTGTTGCCGCCAGGGGCAGTGCCACCAGGAGCGGTGTTGCCGGGGGCTGTGCCGCCAGTGTTACCAGCGGGAGCCGGAGCCTGGCCTGGAGGGTTGATGTTGACGGTCGTCGACGTGGTCGGCTGCGGATTGGTGACGTTGACGTTAGTCGAGCCGCCGCCGATAGCGCGGAGCGGTCCGGTGAACAGATACCAGGCGATCACCGCCAGGACAGCCAGGACAATCAACACGGTGACCATGTTGATGCCGGCGGCTGCTGTGCGATCTCCGCTGGTATCGACCCGCTCAATAGGGTCGGGCGCGTTCACATTGATCTGGCTCATTACGACCTCCTCTGGTCCTTGCCAAGCCGATGGCAAAAAGCAGGTTCCATGCCACGCTGTGCTTGGCGGAGGCGACGGAAACTACTGGCCCTGGCTCTGGGCGAGGTCGATGGTGCTGTCGTCCGCGGTGTTCCAGTGTTGTTCGCGGATGCGCGAGATCGTGCGCATTTGGCGGACGATCGTCGCGGCGTCGTCGGCAGCGTGCATGACTTCTGCCGCCATGTCGTGTAACTGGGGCGGCAGATCTGGCGAGCCGACCAGCATTTCGGCATAGCCGCGGGCGACCGCGAGCTGGTTGTTCAACTCGTGTTGGGCCGTGCGAGCGGCCAGCAACACGCCATCCAGGCGGACTTTCTCGAGCGCGACCAGGGCCCCGACTGCTGTCGACGACAGCATCTCGAGCAGCTCGGCATCTTCCTGGGTGAAGTAGCGGTCCGGTTTGGTAGTTCCAACGGCCAGCGTGCCGAGGAGTTGTGTGTCGTGGACCAGTGGCACGGCGATAGCGGCCGCAAGCTGCGCTTCGACGAGTGCTGGGTCCGGCTCGCCATCTTCGTCGCGGCGCAGCATGACGGGGTGTCGCTGGGCCGCGGCGCGACCGCTGACGCCCTGGTCCAACGACAGGCGTCGTGGCGGCAGGCTGTCGCTGGCGGCGCCTACGGCGAGCAGGGCCTGGCTGTGCTCATCCCAGCGCGTGACGAGGCCGGCGGAGCCGTCGACCAGGTCGATGGCTTCGTGCAGCAGGTCGTCCAACAGCCGCCCGGGGCTGGTCTCGGCAGCAAAACGACGCGCCTGACGGAGCAGCGCCTCTCGCCGCCGATGGACGACGGTGACGCGTTCGGCAGCGATCAACCGCGCTTCGATGTCCGACAGGTTGAACGGCTTGGCCAGGTAGTCGTCCGCGCCCGCCCGCATGCCTTTCAGACGGTGCTCGGCGTCGCCGAGAGCGGTCAGCAGAATGAAGTAGGTGTACGGCGCACCGAGCTGCGACCTGACGCAGCGGCACAGCTGCACGCCGTCCATCCGCGGCATCATCCAATCGCTGACGACGACATCGGCGCCGCGAGCGTTGTACATGTCGAGGGCTTCGACGCCGTTGCTTGCGGAGCTTGGCGCGTGCCCCAGGTCCTTCACCACATCGAGAACGAGTGACCGAACGTCGGGATCGTCCTCAGCGACCAAGATTTGAATAGTGCCTCCACAACGGCACGGTTGCAGCCGATGTGCCAGCGCTCTCTTATTCGAGGTCGCGCACCTCTGGGACGAGGTAACCGATGAGCAGACCCAGGCACAGCAGCCCGCCAGCCATGACCGCCGACGTGATCTGGACACCGACGAGCTGCGTGCCAATGCCAGCGATCACCGTCCCCAGAGGAACCAGACCGCGATTGAGAAAAAGCATGCTGAGGATGCGGCCGCGGAATTCCTCTTCGACGTGCGTCTGCAGCAGCGCGTTGTTCGACGCCATGTAGATCTGCTGTGCGGCGCCGACCGCGACAAGGGCTACGAACGACACCCAGAAGAATGGCGAGACGGCGAACACGACCAGCGTGGCGCCGAATGCCAGCAGTCCCAAAAACATCATCCGCCCGAGGTGCACGCGATGGGCGTTGGCCGCAACCCACAGCGCGCCGGCGACCGCGCCGATGCCGGAGCACGCAGTTAGCAGGCCCAGCCCGCCGCCCCCTACCTTCAGCACGTCGCTGGCAAACACCGTCAGCATGGTCATGTAGGGCATGCCGAGAATGAACGGCACGAGCGCCAGGAAGACCAGCGTGCGCAACGTCGGCCGACGGGCCAGATAGCCGAAACCGCCGCCGAGCTCGGCCAGCATCGAGGCGTGGACACGTTTCGGCAGACGGTCGGGAAAGCGCATCAGGGCGAGAGCCCACAGCACAGCGAGGAAGCTGACCGCGTTCAGAAAAAAGGCGCCCGAGACGCCGACGGTGGCGATAAGCAGACCGCCGATGCTCGGTCCAAGGACGCGCGTCAGATTGATGGTGGCCGAGTTGAGGGCGATTGCATTCTTCAGGTCTTCGCGCGGTACCAGCTCAGAGATCAGCGATTGGCGGGCGGGCTGGTTGAACGACAGCACGATACCGCGGCCGATCGCGATGAGCAGCACCATCCAGATCTGGACCAGGCCGGTAAACGTGAGCGCGGCCAGGATGAAGGCCAGCACCATGGCCACGGCCTGGGTTGTAAAGAGCAGTCGGCGGCGCTCGACGCGGTCGGCGATGACGCCGCCAACCAGGGTAAAGATGAAAATCGGCGCTAGCCGCGCCAGGTTGAGGATGGCCAACTGCACCGCCGAGCCGGTGAGCTGGTAGACGAGCCAGTTGAGGGCGATCTGGTCCATCCAGTCGCCCGAGTTGGAAACGATTGAGCCGAACCACAGCAAGCGGTAGTTCGGGTGGCGCAGCGATTGAAAGGCGGCCGGTAAGCGTCGCGACCCGCCCGGCAACGAAAAGAGGGTCGCAGCGCGCACAGCTAGCCCCGGGCTCGATCAGTCCTTGCGTCGACCTAGCCGCAGCACATAGATGCCGCCGCTCAAGGCGCTAGCGCCACCTGCCAGCAGCGGCAACGCAAGCTCGACCGGCAGACCGCCCGCCCGCGGCGGTGTGGTCGAAGTGGTCGTGGTCGTGGTCGTACTGGGGCTCGTGAAGCGGAACGGCGTTGGCGTTGGCAGC
>DASYKL010000351.1:0-3364 GCA_035995405.1 Chloroflexota bacterium | reverse complement strand
CCGCCATTTTGTCCCGGTGCCCTACCACGCAGTGACGACCCTGACGAGCGGTCGGGGGGCCAATCGAGTCGGCCAACACCTGCTCGCCCCAGTCATTCGCCGCGACATGGCGCGCCTCGGCCTGCGCCGGCCCGTCCTCGTTGCTGGCCTGCCGCACGCTGTCGACGTGCTGCCCCTGCTGCCCAGACGCGGCGTGATCTACCACTGCGCCGACGACTACGCCAATGTCCAGGGTTTTCCTAAATCTCTGCCCGAGCTCGAAGCCGACCTGTGTCGACAGGCCGACCTGGTCATCACCACGTCGGCCACGCTGTGCGAGGAGCGCCGCCAGTTCAATCCCAACACCCATTGGGTACCCAATGGCGCCGACATCCAACATTTCTCACAGCCAGCCGAACCGGTGAGGGAGCTGGCGCGCATCCAGCAGCCGATCGTCGGGTTCATCGGTGGCCTGTCGCAGTGGGTCGACATGGACCTGATCACCAGGTTAGCTGCCCTCCGCCCTGGCTTGACCTTCGTCCTGATCGGCCCCATCGGCACTGATGTCTCGGCTGCCGCGGCGCTGCCAAACGTGATCCTGCTCGGCCCGCGACCATATGAGACCCTGCCCAGCTACCTGGCCGCGATGGACGTCGCGCTGATCCCGTTCAAGCAGGACCGCGTCACGTTTCACGCCGACCCGATCAAAGCCTACGAGTACCTGGCGGCCGGCGTGCCCGTCGTCGCGACGGAGATGCCCGCGCTGCGCCGTCTCGATCACGTCGTCTTCCTCGCCGCCACGCCCGACGCGTTCGCTGCTCAGATCGACGCCGCGCTGCGTGAATCGCATGATCCGCAACGCCGCGCTGAACGACAAGCCGAAGCCGCTCGCCACAGCTGGGCCAGTCGCTTCGCCCAGATCGACCTCCTTCTGCAAGAGACATTCGCATGCGCATCCTGATCTACGCCCCGGCCGCACGCATGGGTGGCGCACGGGCGCACGTCCTTGGCCTGGTGCCAGAGCTGGCCGCACTCGAGCCGCAAACCGATGCGGGCCTGCTGATCGCCCAGCCCGATCTGCTGGCCGAATTGCCGGCCCTACCGTCCAACTGGCTGGTGCGCGCTGAACGCGCTCAGAAGCGCGGCTTCATCGGTCGTTTGGCCTGGGAGCAGCGGGTCCTGCCGCGCATCGCTCGCCAGTGGCGAGCCGACGTCTTGCTCTCATTCGGCAGCTTTGTGCCGCTCCACTCGCCGTGTCCCACCGTGCTCGAGGCAGGTAATGCGCTGCCGTTCACGCGGGCGTACTGGCTGGTGCTGGGCCGCGAACCTGTGCGCGTGCAGCTCGAGGAACAGGCCCGCTGGCTGCTGCTGCGTGCGTCGTTGAGAGCCGCGGCGCGTGTCCTGACCCCGACGCGGGCGATGCGTCAGGACGTGGTCACCAGCCTGCCCGACCTGCTCAATCGCGTCGACGTCGGTCTATGGGGCGTGGCGGACATCTTTCGCCGCACGCGCTGGTCTGCCATGCCTGGCTCCGAAACGGTCCTCGGCGTGTCCAAACACGGCATCAACAAAGAATTCGATGTCCTTGTTCGGGCCCTGGCGCTCCTGCGCGACCGGTTTCCCACCCTGCGTCTGACGCTGACCGGGACACCGGAAGAATCGCGCTGGTCGCGCCGCAGCGTCGCCATCGCCGATCGCCTTGGCGTTTCTGAGAGTGTCTGCTTCGCCGGTGATGTACCGAACCCACGGATCCCCGAGCTGATCCAGGCGTCGCGGCTGCTCGTCTTTCCGACGTGGTGCGAGTCGTTCGGCCTGCCATTGGCCGAGGCCCTGGCCATGGGCGCCCCCGCCGTGGCCGCTGATATCCCCGCTTGCCGAGAGGTCGGCGGCGACGCGGCAACCTATTACGCCCCAGGCGATGCGCAGTCACTCGCCACCGCGATCGCCGACATCCTCGCCTCACCCGCCCGCGCCGCAGCCCTTTCCGCGGCTGCACTCATTCAAGGCCAACAGTTCACCTGGCGAGCCAACGCCGAAGCCGTCCGCCACACCCTCGCCCATGCCATGGCGGGCCGCTCATGAGCGTTGCCCTGTCCGTCCTCATCCCCACGCTCAACGAAGAGCTCAACCTGCCCGACTGCCTGGCCAGCGTCGCCTGGGCTGACGAAGTCTTCGTCGTCGACTCCTTCTCCACGGATCGCACCCTCGCCATCGCTCATGAAGCTGGCGCGACCGTCGTCCAACACCGGTTCCAAAACTACTCGGACCAAAAGAACTGGGCGCTCGACAACCTGCCCCTCCGCAACCACTGGCTGCTCATCGTCGACGCCGACGAGCGCGTCACGCCCGAGCTCCGCTGCGAGCTCGAGACCCTGCTGACCGGCCCCAGCCCCCCGTGCGACGGCTACTACGTCAATCGGAAATTCATCTTCCTGGGAAGATGGATCCGCCACGCCGGCTGGTACCCCAGCTGGAGCTTGCGCCTGTTCCGCCACCGTCTGGGCCGCTACGACGACCGCGAAGTCCACGAGCACATCGTCCTCAACGGCCGCACGGGCTATCTCACCAACGATCTGCTACACGACGACCGCCGCGACCTGGAAGCCTTCGTCGCCCGTCATAATCGCTATTCGACCCTCGAAGCCGCCGCCCGCTTGAAAGTCGAGCGCGGCGCGGTCGACCGTGCCAAGCTGCCGTTGAGCTTGCTCGCCTCACCGGTCCAGCGCAAACGTTTTCTCAGAGAGCGCATCTGGCCGAGCATGCCCGGCAAGCCCCTGGCGCTGTTCGTATACATGTACGTCCTGCGCCGCGGGTTCCTCGACGGCCGCGCCGGTCTGGCGCTGAGCGTGTTCCACGCCTGGCAGGAATTCATGGTCGGCCTGAAGCTGGCCGAATTACGCCGGTTATCATCCCAGCGCTGATGAAGCAGGTCTTGCAATATCGTCGCTCTGGCGCGACGCGCGTGATGGAGGTGCCTGCGCCAATGACGCCGAGCACCGGGTTGCTGGTGCAGAACGAGTGGTCGCTGATCAGTCCAGGCACTGAGCGGATGCTGGTCGAGGCAGGCGGCGGCAACTTGCTGAATACCGCCCGACAGCGACCTGACCTGGTCCGTCAAGTGGTCGAAAAAGCAAGCCGCGACGGTATCGCCGCCACCGTCGAAGCCGTGCGCAGTCGACTCGATGTGGCGATCCCGCTCGGCTACAGCTGTGCCGGGACCGTGCTCGATGTCGGTCCCCGAGCGCAATCGGCCTTTGCGATTGGCGATCGTGTTGCCTGCGCCGGCGCCGGCCAGGCCAACCATGCCGAGATCGTCGCGGTCGCCAAGAACCTGACGGTGCGTGTCCCCGACGCGGTCAGTCTGGCCGATGCCGCCTTCGTCACG
>DASYKL010000350.1:0-6098 GCA_035995405.1 Chloroflexota bacterium | reverse complement strand
TCGGCAGTCCCGTGTGGCGGCGACCTTCATCGAGCAGGTTCAGACCATCAATGCCCAGGCCCTGGAACGCGTAGGGCGAGGTGCGTGGTTTGAATGCGCCGCCGCGCAGCAGCGTTGCGCCAGAGGCGGCTACGCCTTTGGCGGTGCGAATCAATTGCTCGCGGCTTTCGACCGAGCACGGTCCAGCCATGACGACGAACTCGCGCCCGCCGACGGGCTGTCCGCCCGCGTCGACAACGGTGTCCGATGGTTTGAAGTCGCGGCTGGCGAGTTTGTACGGGCGCGTGATCCGAGTGACCCGATCGACGCCAGGCAGTACCTCAAGGGTTTCGAGCAGGTCGTCCGGGAACCCTGTCCCGATCACCCCAATCACGGTTCGTTCCTCTCCTTTGGAAACCTGCGCTTTGAGACCGTGCAGGCGCAGGACCTCGACGACATGTTCGATGTCCTCTGCTACAGCACTTGGTTGCATGACGGCGATCATGGCTAGTGTTTTGGACCTCCTGGCGAAAAAGACTCAACAAAAAAGCGGCCCTTGTGGGGACCGCTTGCAGCATGACGAAGTCGCTCAGAGCTCAGCGCTTCCGCCGACGCCCCGTCATGCCGTACGTAAACCAATACGAGTAGGCCTGCTGCCTCATCGGCGCGGAGTATAGGCACGAACAACAAGTATGTCAATTGAGCAACGGCTGAGCACGGGTCGGCGCCAGGCCATGCCGCGGCGACTACGGCGCCGTCTGTAGATTCGGCTGGTCGAGCAGCCAGCCAGCCGCGCCGCGCACGAGCTGCCACGTGCCGGCGTAGTGTCGCGGGCCCTGCGCGGTCGCTTCCACCAGGTCTACGGCGACGGTCGCTCGCGACTGATCCTGGCTGATCACGTCGACGCGCTGCAGGCGGATGGATTGCGTCTGGTTGAAACGTTGATCGATGTTCTGCTGGGGCGGGAACGAGGCCACCATCCGCGGGCTCCACAATTGGGCCGCTGTTTCGAATTGATGGCTTTCGATGAGGGCGTAAAAGCTGGACACCGCCTCGCCAGGGTCAATCGGGTTTTGCGGCGAGATTTGCTGGGCGCGGCTGGCGACTTCTGGTGCTGCGGTCGCTAAGACACCCGCAACCGCCACGGAATTTGCGGCCGACGTCGGTACTACCGTCGCATTGCCGCGCGGCTGCACGACGGCTACTGAGGTGGCTGTGGCGCCCGGTGCTTCCAGCGTGGAAGCGGAGCGCGGCGGTCCGCCGAGCCAGCCGCTGAACATGCGCCAGCCGACCAGCACCAGAAACAAGGGCACCATGACCGCGACCACCAGGACGAGCTTCTCGGCGCTCCGCATGTCAGGCTGAGGATGCACGCTCCGTTCCCTTGATATACCTGGTCGTAGAATCACGGCCCGATGCTGCCGATGCTCAAAGTTCTGACGGTGTTCGGCACCCGCCCCGAGGCGGTCAAGCTGGCGCCCGTGATTCACGAGCTGGCGCGCCACGCAGATCGCATTTCGAGCCGTGTGCTGGTCACCGCACAGCACCGCGACATGCTCGACCAGGTTCTGCGGATGTTCTCGATCGAGCCGCATTACGACCTCGATCTGATGCAGGACAACCAGACGCCGACGCAAGTGGCCGCGGCTGTGCTCGCTCGTCTGGAGCCAATCCTGCTGGCAGACCGCCCGGATTGGGTCCTGGTCCAGGGTGACACGACGACCGTCGCGGCGGCGGCGCTGGCTGGTTTTTACGCCCGCGCGCATGTCGGCCACGTCGAGGCCGGCCTGCGCACCGGCGACCGTTGGCAGCCATTCCCCGAAGAGATCAACCGTCGTATCGCGGGCGTCATCGCCGATCGCCACTTTGCCCCGACCACTCGCTCACGCGACAACCTGCTGCGTGAAGACGTGCCAGCCGAGCGCATTCTGGTTACCGGCAATCCGGGCATCGACGCCCTGCGCTGGATCACCGCCCAGCCCCTCCATGCCGAGGTCACCGAGCTCCTGGGCGACGACCTTGACGTACGGACGGTGCTGGTAACAGCGCACCGTCGGGAGAACTTCGGCGAGCCGTTCGAATCGATCTGCCTGGCCTTGCGCGACCTGGCCACGCGCTACGCCGGTCGCCTGCGCATCGTGTACCCGGTTCACCGCAACCCGAACGTCTGGGGCCCGGCGCACCAGTTGTTGGGCGACGTGCCGAACATTGTGTTGCGGCCGCCGCTCGATTATCTGCCGAATCTGCAGCTCATGCAGCGGGCGTACATGGTCATTACCGACTCGGGTGGCATTCAAGAAGAAGCGACCGGGCTGGGGATCCCGGCGCTGGTGTTGCGCGAGGTCACCGAACGGCCCGAAGGTGTGGCAACCGGCGCGCTGCGGATTGTCGGGACCGACCGCCCGCGCATCGTCGCCGAGGCCAGTCGGCTGCTGGACGAGCCGGCCGAGTACGCGAAGATGGCGCATGCCGAAAACCCGTTCGGTGACGGCCACGCCGCCGAGCGTATCGTCGCATCCCTGCTCGCCGACCCGGACTGAGGTCACCGTCTCAGGTTCGACGGGCGCATCGGCTATGGTCCGGAGATGTTCTGGCGCTCGTCGCTTCTGACGCTGGCCCTCCTGAGCCTGCAGCTTTCGCCCGTGCGCGCTCAAGCCGCGCCTGGTTTACCGACTCATTTCGGTTTTGGACTCTCCGCTGGGCAGGGTGATACGTGGATGCCACAGAGCGCCATCGGTTGGGATTATCGCTTTCAGTACCTGGTCGGCGGCGTCAACACCAACCAGGGCTGGGAAACCTGGAACCCGAACGGCACGTTTGCCCTCAACTACGCCCAGGAATCGCAACAGCACGGCTACATTCCGATGTTCCCGTACTACGAGCTGCTGCAGAGCAACGGTAGCTGCGGCAACTGCGACGAAAATCGCAAGGACCTGACCAACCTCAACGACGCTGGCCTGATGCACGCCTACTTCGACAACTTTGCCTTATTGATGAAGCGCCTCGGCCCCGGTACCTACGACGGCATCAAAGGCTTCGGTAGCACCGCCTTGATCAACGTCGAAGCAGACTTCAGCGGCGGCTACGCCATGCAAGCCGCAAATCGAGGGGTGTGTTTCAACTTCTGCACCGGTCGTGGCAATGAGCCCACTCTTGTTAAGGCCTCGGTCGCCAGCTCCGGCTTCGCCGATGTGGCCGGATTTCCCGACACCTACACCGGCTATACCCAGGCGTTGGCCCATTTGCGCGACCTCTACGCACCAAATGTCCTGCTCGGTTATGACGTCAGCACGTTTGCCACCGGCGTGGATCTCGGACTGGATACCAATCCAAATCTGGACGGCGCGGCACTGGGCAACGAGGTGGGCGTATTCATGAGCAAGCTCGGACCGCACGAGGTGCTCTTCCACAATCCGCTCGACCGCGATGCGGGCCAGTACAAGGCGCTGTTCGGCCAGAACCGCTGGTGGGACCGACTCAACCAAACGTTTCCAAATTTCACCCGCTGGCAGCAGTATCTCCACGCGACAGTGGTCGCCGACGGGAACAAGCCCATGCTGTTATGGCAGGTACCTGCTGGTAACCAGTATTTCCAGACCGTCAACAACACCAACGGTCACTTTCAAGATAATCGCGCTGAATACATTTTCAGCCACGTTCCCGAGCTGATTCAGACGGGCATTGTCGGGGTGATGTTCTCGCCAGGCAACGCTGGCGGGACGACCTGGGGCGACACGATCAAGGACGGCATCACGAATCCTCCTGTGATCTGCACCAGCGATGGCTTGAGCAGTGGTCAGATCTGCAATAACCATGAGAGCACGGTCGCCGATGACGATGGCGGGTACATCCGCATGTCGGGACAGGCGTACTACCAGAGTCCCGTAGCGCTGTCCGGCGCGGCGGCCCTGACGGGGTCGGCGAGTCCCGTGGCCGCGCCAGTGCACGTTGAACTGATGGGCGCGGGCGTCGATCCTGGCGACGGGATCGGCGGCCAGGAGATCGTCTTCCACCAGGAGCTGACGGTCAGCACGGATGCCAACGTGTTGGTCGATTTCGAGCTGTACGACAACCGTGGTCAGAGAGTCTGGCAAGTCTGGCACGACAACCTGCAGTTTCAGGGCGGCGCAGTCAGCAGCGACATCGCCGTGTTCACCATTCCAGATAGCCTGCCGGCGGGTCAGTACACGTTGAAGGCGGGAGTGTTCTCGGCAGGCTGGGGAACCCAGTACGCCTGGAACGACAACGCGGGTAAGTTGACCGTCGGCGGGGGCGCGGCCTAGAGGGGCGGCGGCGTGAACCGGTCGGCGCGGAAGGCTGATAAGTCGGAGCTTGAAGTGCCCTCGAGGATCTCGCTCGCCACGAGGCGACCCGTAAGCGGGCCGAGCAAGACGCCGTTGCGATAGTGCGCGGTGGCCACCATCAGCCGCTCCAGCCCCGGCGCCCAACCGACGATCGGGTGGCGGTCGGGTGCCGCCGGGCGCAGCCCGGCCCAGACGCCTTCGACGATGAAGCCGCCTGCAGACGGGACGATCTCCAGCGCCGCCTCGGTCAGTCGGTTCAGCCCTGCCAGCGTCGGGCGCGCATCGTAGTTGCCTTCTTCTTCCGTCGCCCCGAGCACGATCTCACCGTCTGGCCGAGGGACCAGGTAACACTCGCCCGACCAGATCACCTGACGCGGTGTCCTGCTGAGGCCCGCGCTGCGCACGCTCATAACCTGACCCTTGACGGGTGTCATCGGCAGCGCGAGCCCGATCGTGCGCGCCACGTCAGCGCTCCAGACGCCCGCGGCGAGCACAACGGTGTCGGCGGCCACGGTGGCCGACGGGGTTATCACCCCGGTCACACGACCGCCGCGCATCTCGAAACCAGTGGCCCAGGCACCTTCGACGATCTGTGCGCCGTTGCGGACGGCCGCCGCGGCCAGGGCCTGCACCAGTCGCGGACTGCGCACCTGGCCCTCATCGGCGAGCCACAGACCACCCGCCAGCAGTCGGCCAGCCACCCCCGCTAGCAGCGGCTCCTGGCGGCCGAGGTCGCCCGGCTCGAGCCACTCGGCTGCCAGACCACGCGCTGCTTGCCAGCGCTGCTGCCGCTGCAGCTCGACGCGCTCCGACTCCGTCCGGGCGACGCGCAGGATGCCCGTCGCGCGGTATTCGACGTCCAGACCGACCTCAGATCGCAATCGCTCGGCGAGCGGCCCGTGTTCGGCGCGGCCCTGCAGAGCTAGCTCGAAGAATGCGTCGGCGAACGGCGCTTCGACCTGTGGCGCCAACATCCCCGCTGCGACCCCGGACGCCCCCGCGGCCAGGCGATTGCGCTCGAGCAGGGTGACCGACGCGCCGGCTTGTGTAGCGAAGTAGGCGATCGCACAGCCGATGACTCCACCACCGACAATGACAATGTCGGCGCCCGTCTGCGATGGCCGAGCTGAAGTCAGAGCCCGGCCCCGACGAGCCCGACTTGCGGGCTCGACGGAATAGCGTAGTCGCTCCGCGGCATCCGCCCGGCGCGATAGCCAAGCCGTCCGGCCACGACCGCCTGACGCATGGCCGCGGACATCAGCGGCGGATCGTCAGATCGCGAGATCGCCGTGTTGATGAGACAGGCCGCCGCGCCTGCCTCCATGGCCCGTACGGCGTCAGAGGGGGCGCCGATACCCGCGTCGACGATAACCGGCACGCTGACCCGGTCGACGATGCGCCGCACACCGTCCCAATCTTGCAAGCCCTGGCCGGAGCCAATCATCGAGCCAAGCGGCATGACCGTGGCCGCACCGGCATCTTCGAGGCGCAACGCGGTGACCAGATCGGTCGTGGTGTATGGCAAGACGACGAACCCTTCTCGTACGAGGATCTTGGTCGCTTCCACGGTCCCGGCGACGTCTGGCCACAAGGTGCGCTCGTCGCCGATCACTTCGAGCTTGACCCACTCGGTGCCCAGCGCTTCGCGTGCCAATTCAGCCATGAAGACTGCCTGGCGGACACTGGTCGCGCCGGCCGTATTGGGCAGCAGCCGCAAGCGCCGCCGATCGATGGCCGACAGGATCCCGGCGTCTGGCCCGCTGCCATCGACGCCGGTCATGCGAATGGCAACGGTGACCATCTCGGCGCCTGATG
>DASYKL010000349.1:0-5728 GCA_035995405.1 Chloroflexota bacterium | reverse complement strand
CTGCCAGGGCGAGCACATCAGTGTGACCAGCTCGCGGTCTTCGACGAAGATCGAGAAGCGCAGCTCACCGATGACGCCCGCGTCGACGGTTTCTGCTTGTTCGCCGACAAAGCGCACGTACCGCCGCGGCACAACAGGTGTCAGCGCGTCAGGCGTGGATTCGACCGCGTCAAGCATGGTGTTGGCCAACAGCTACCTCAGCCCGTTGTCTGTCGCGCAACAGCAACATCCGCTCAGGCCTCCTCCGCCTCGAGCCAGGCTTCTTCGGGTACCGCTAGCTCGATGCGAAAGCCGCTGCCCATGGGCCGCTGGTAGCCGCGCTCTATCGCCGCTACATCGAGGTGGAGGCTGGCCGCATCATCGATCGCCAGCAGCTCGGCCGGTGGCGGATCGAACGCATTGCCGACTTTGAGATAGCCATGGCAGCGCTCGCACACGGACACGCGGAACCGCTGCTCACCCTCGACCGTGAGTGACTGGAGCGACCGGAAGTCTTCGTTGCCACAGTACGAGCAGCCCAGCCGTTGGGCCCGCCAGCCGCTGCCGCAGCCCGCGCAGCGCAGATAGTGCGCCAGCTCCACGCCGCGAAGCTCGCCCAGTAGCGGCCAGCCGCCGCAGATCGGGCAGTACCCGCGATGCCAGGCCGTCCCTTCGGGCGAGCCATCATCGAGCCGCTCGATAAACGGCCGCAGGTGTTCGGCGTAGGCTCGCAGCACGGGCGCCACGGACAGCGTTGCCAGCGTCGCTAGCAGCTCAGGTTCGAGGCCGGCACCGTGGGCCATCTCCGCCAGGTGGTCTTCATGGTGCACAAACGCTTCGACGAACAGCCGTTGCGGATCGAGTGCGCCGTTCGTCGCGGCGGCCACCACGTCTTCTAGTCCCTGGCCGAGCTCGGCATCCTCTCGCTGCTGCAGCGTGTTGACCAGCCGACTGAACAGGTCGGCGGCGAAGTGCAGATCGACTTGCACGGGTTGGTCGTGGAGGATGGGCACACCTTCCCGCAGGCGCGCGGCGAGGTGCTCGCGGGGTAGGGGAAAAGGATCGGCGCGTGGCGGTCGGGCCGCAGCCAAACTCGTCCGAACCAGTTGCTCCTGAAGGTGGAGTGCTTCACCCAGGTCTGGCCGCGTTTTCCGCAGGATCGCCAGGCGACGGTCGAGGAGCAGCAGCAACTCTTCTGGCGTCGCCATATGGATCAACCAAGTCTAAGTCCGAGACGCCTCGTCGAGACGACAAACCTTCCAGACGGTGTCACTTTGGGGAGCTGGGAGTCAGGATTTGGGAGCCGGAAACGAGTTCGGCGCGAACGCTGCTTGGGACCGATTTCACCCGCCCGGTAGCGCTGGCGGGGTGGACGGCTGCGGCAGGCTCGGCGAGTAGTTCCCGACATCGGCGCCGGGGCCGCCGCCGCGAGTCCGCGACGCTTCGGGCGAGCAGCCGATTGTGGCGAGTAGGAGCGCCGCGCCGAGCAGAGCCCAGGCGGCGCGCTTCACAAGCCCAGGCCTTGCGGCGACGCCAGCACCGCCCAGCGCAGCACGAAGCCACCAATCAGCACCAGCACCGCCGACAGCGTCGCCGCCGTCCGCATGCCGCCCGCGAGTGTCGGCCGCCAATGTAAGAAAAGCGGCAGCACCAGACCGACGATCAGCACGACTCCGAACAGGATCGCCACAGGTGTGTTGAAGATGAAGCGTGAGCCGACCGCGCCGAGCGTGACCAGGAACAGCACCAGCGTGATGAGCTCGAAGACCATCAGGTAGCCATCGGCTTCCGACAGCTTCTCGAACGTTGTGCGCGGCACGCGGCGGGCGAGCAGCAGCAACAGCGCGACGCCAGTCGACGTGCCCGAGAAGAGGAACAGCGCGCTGATCCACGGGCTATTGCCCCAAACCGGCTCGTTGGTGACGTTCACCAGCATGCCTGTATAGCCAGCCAGGGCCAGGCCAGCGAGCGCGCCAACCGCCGAAATGATTTTGCCGAGTGGGTTGCCAGGCGCATGGAATAACCGTCCGCGGGCAAAAACCTCGTCGACGAACGACAGAAAAGACGCCGCCCCAAAGAAGAACAGGATCAGCGAACCAAGCGACATCGGCGAGTACAGCTTGATCATGGGCAATGGGAAGCGCTCGCTCTCGAACAGCATGTGCCAGAAGCGGTCTGGCTTGCCCAGATCGACGATCAGGAACAAGGCGCTGAGAAGGATCAGCGGAAAGGCCAGGCGGTGTCCGATACGGACCGCCGGGCGGTCGTTGGCATCGCCGAACAGATCGAGCCAGGCCGCGGCGAAGTAAACCCCACCGGTGACGCCGCCGAAGAAGAAGTACAGGACGATCCACCAGCCCCAATTTGGTGTGGCGTAGGACGGGTTGAAGTCAGGCGGCATGGGCTCAGGCCTCGCGTTCTTCGGGGCTGGTGCGCGGCCGGGGCGAAGCGGGTGCGCCGACTGCGGCTGGCTCGCCCGGGTCCATACGGCGTTTCCTGAACGCGATCATGCCCGCGATCCCGGCGAGCACCGCGGCGACCAGGCCAAACCCGCCGCTGGCAGGCAGGTTCTTGCTCGGCAGGTGCGGCGCTTCGGGTAGGCCGTAGACGGTCGGCGAATCTTCGATCAAATAAAACGAGTTCAGTCCACCCAGAAACGCGTCGTCGCGGCCGTACAGGCGAGCCTGCGTGCGGCCTGCCTGTTGCAGCGTGGCCAGGCGCGCGTCGGCGTTCTGCTGCAGTTGGCTGATCGGTCCGAACTGGATGCTGGCGGTCGGGCAGGCCTGAGCGCAGGCAGGTGTGAGGCCGGCTTGCAGGCGGTCGTAGCAGAACGTGCACTTGCCCGCGACGCCCTCCTCGTTCATTTGAATCACACCGAATGGGCAGCCCACGACGCAGTATCGACAGCCGTTGCAGACGTCCTGCTGGATGTAGACGGTGTCGAATTCGGTCCGCGTGATGGCCCCGGTTGGACACACTTCCAAGCAGCCAGCCTGGACACAGTGCTTGCACACGTCGGACAACATGAGCCAGCGACCGCCGACGCGGTTCGGGTCAGCGAGGTCGAACTGCTCGATGAACTTCACATGCCGAAAGGTCGTGCCGGAGAGCTCGAGCGTGTTGTCGTATGACTGGCCAGACAGCTTGAAGTGCGCCGGGTCCAGCTCGGCCGGCAGCTGGTTCCACTCTTTGCAGGCGACCTCGCACGCTTTGCAGCCGATGCAAACGGTCGTGTCGGTGAAAAAACCGACCGGCTGGCCGCGCTGAAAGGTCACCGGGTACGAGGGTGTCCCGGTGCCAGTGGCGCTGACCGGCTGGCCGGGCACCGGCGCTGCGCCGACCTGAGGTTGAACCGGTATCTGCGGCGCCTGTTGTGCCAACACCTCGAGGTTGAAGAGATTCTTCACCGGCTCACCTGTCCTCTACACCTTTTCGATGTTGCACACGAACGCTTTGCCCTCGTGCATGGACACGTTGGGATCCATCACCAGCGATGACAGCGAGTTGACGATGTCGCCCGTCGAGTAGCCCTTGTAGCCCCAGTGCCACGGCATGCCGACCTGGTGCACCCGCTGGCCGTTGATCATGAAGGGCCGCAACCGCCCGGTGACCAGCGCCTTGGCATTGATGGCCGCTCGCGGCGTCGAGACGCGGACCATGTCGAGGTTGGCGATGTTCTTCTCTTTGGCCAGCTCCGGACTCAGCTCGATGAACAGCTCCGGCTGCAGCTCCGCCAGCCAGGGCAGCCAGCGACTCATCGTGCCGCTCAGGTAATGCTCCGTCAGCCGATACGTCGTCAGCGCGTAGGGGTACTTCGGATCGCCCAGCGCCGCCAACTGGTTGTCGTCTCTCGGAAAGTATTTATAGACAGGGCTGCTCTGTTGCTTCGGGTACAGCGGATTCGCGACCGGCGATTCGACTGGCTCGTAGTGTGCTGGAAACGGTCCATCGACCAGGCCCGTCGGTGCGAACAGCCACGCTTTGCCGTCGGCGTGCATGATGAACGGGTCAGTGCCCGCCTGCCACGCCAGGCCGATGCCGTTATCGTCAGCCGGCGCGTTAGGCGCCTTGTTGACCGTGAAGTCAGGTACGTCATAGCCGATCCAGGCGCCTTTTTGATCGGCGCCGCCGGTGGGGTCCCACCACACGTAGCGTTTGCGATCGCTCCACGGCTGACCGTCGGGTCGAGCGGAGGCGCGGTTGTACATGATGTGCCGATTGGCGGGCCAGTTGAAGCCCCAGCCCAGGCTGACGTAGTTGTCAGGCTGCCGGGAGGCCGCTTTGTTCTGGTCGGGCGCAGGGAAGACACCCGAGTAGATCCAGTTGCCGCACGCCGTTGAGCCATCATCCTTGAGCGCGCCGAAGCCACTCAGATGATTGCTCGTAGCGACGTCATAGCCGTTGATCTCCTTCAGAACGCGCAGCGCACTCGGCTCATCTTTGATGCGCCAATCGAGCGTCTCGCTCGGCTGCGGTTCGTAGTCCCAGGTCACGTTGAGAAAGCCTTGATCACGCGGCAGGGTGCTGCCCGCGTACAGCGCCTTGAGGCGCTTGCCGAGCTGATACGTAAACCACAGGTCGGTGCGCGCGTCGCGCGGCGGATCCTGCGCCTTTTCGTGCCACTGGATCAAGCGATGGGTATTGGTAAAGCTGCCTTCGCCCTCGGCGTTGTGCGCGGCCGGTAAAAAGAAGACTTCCGTCTTGATGTCGGCCGGACTCATCTGACCACTGCGCACTTCCGGCGACGCGTACCAGAATGACGCCGTCTCCGTTTCGAAGTAATCGCGTACGACCATCCAGTCGAGATTAGCCAGCGCACGGCGCTGCAATCCCGCGTTTTGACCACCGACCGCGGGATTCTGCCCGATAGCAAACAGCCCTTTGACCTTACCATCGGCCATGTTGACCATCATCGGAATATGCGAATGGTCGGCCGAGATACGCGGATGCCAACCGTAGCCATAGTCGTTGTCTTTGGTGGCTGCGTTGCCGTAAAACGCTTTCAGATAGCTGACCATGAACTTCGGCTGATTCGAGTAATACGACGTCGGTACGGTCTCGGTCGCCAGATACTCCTTGAGGGTTTCATGGCGCTTGAGGATCGACGGATGGGACATGTAGCCGGTGATCGAGTGGTACAGCGTCGGGTTGTCGGTGCTGCCCTGGATGCTGGCGTGGCCGCGCAGCGCCAGGATGCCTCCGCCAGGGCGGCCGATGTTGCCCAGCAGCTGCTGCAAAATGCCGGCCGTACGGATGATCTGCACGCCGGTCGTGTGCTGCGTCCATGCCACGGCGTACGCCATCGAGCCAGTCCGCTCGGGACCGGAATTGTCGGCCAGCGTCTGAGCAACCTCGAGGAACTTCTCCCTGGGACAGCCACAGGCCTGTTCGACGAACTCGGGTGTGTACCGGGCAAAGTGCTTCTTGAGCAATTGAAACGCGCAGTTGGGGTTCTGCAGCGTCGGGTCGCGCTGTTCGCGCGGCGGCACCAGCGCTTTGACCAGCGGGTCGTAACCCTGCGAGGTATCGGCGGCCATGGCGGCATCGAAGCCAGCGTTTGGCTGCTGTGGCGCTACACCGGCTTGCTGCGTATCCGCAGCGCGCTGGTTCTGGTTGACCTGGGTGCGGTCGTACTGCCACGTGGCGTTGTCGTACGTCCGCGTATCCGGATTGTAGCCCGAGAAGAGGCCTTCCAGATCTTCTGAATCGCGATAGTTGGGACTGATGATCGTGGCGGCGTTCGTGTAAT
>DASYKL010000348.1:0-9520 GCA_035995405.1 Chloroflexota bacterium | reverse complement strand
ATCCGAATCTCTTCCATGCGTACATTGGCACCGGCCAGATGGTCAACACCACCGAAAACGACATCGCCACCTACACCTGGGCAGTCGAGCAGGCTCGACTTGCCGGCAACTCGGCGGCCGAAGCGGCGATTACGCAGTATGGCCCACCACCATTCGACGGACTATTCGCGGGCCTCAGATATGCCAATTACCTGGACGCTGGTGAGTTCCAATTCGAGCTCCAGTACGCCGCCTCGAACGAGTACTGGGCGAACCCGTTCGCGGCTAGCGAGTTTGGTTTGCTGGATGACCTGCACGCGCTCAACGGGACGCTACGCGGGATGGACACGATCTATGTCCACGAGTTGCGCGATCTGGATTTCGAAGCCCAGGTGCCACAACTGGCGCTGCCGGTGTATCTGATCGAGGGTCGCTTCGACCACAACGCCAGCTCGCAGATTGCCGAGCGCTGGTTCAACAAGCTCCAGGCACCAGGTAAGCAGTTCATCTGGTTCGAGCATTCGGGCCACCCGCCGTATGACTTCGAGCCCACCAGATTCAACGCATTGATGCTGGACAAGGTCCTGGCCGAGACGTATCCGGGTAGTGCACTGCGGAATGTAGCCATGGCCAAGCAGACACTTGGCCGGCCACCGGCCGCCACGCTTGCGGTTCTTCGCGTTGATCCGGCCTCGCGCGCATGGATCCGACTGGTCATGGGCGGCGTACTCGCCGTAGCCGCGGCGAGGCCATTGACGAGTCGTACACAACGGCTGCCTTTTCGTTGCCAGGTTGACGCTGGCCACCTGCACGCTGTCCATTTCGGTAACGGTCCTCGATGCGGCGGGCGCACGACGTACCCCGGCCCTACGGAACCACCCCTTGCCTGTCGGCTCAGCACATTACTCACTCACCTCGGCGAGACGAGCAGCGGGGTAAGGACGTGCAACACGAGATCCGCGCAGAAGTGACTGGCCATGGCCGTGAGGATGCCGCGCCGCCAGTAGAGCCAGCCGAACACGAGTCCCGCCAACCCGTTCAGGACGATGGCGCGCACGACGACGATCGACGTGAGTGGCACCAGCGCCGCGGTCGCTGGCAGGTGGCCGAGCCCGAAGAGCAGCGCGGCCAGGATGTTGGCCGTCCACATCACGCCTCGACCGGGTTGCCCGTCGGCACGGGTGAGCCTCGCCCCGAGCCAGACCAGAAGCGTCATGAGGCCCAGGCGGAGGAGGATTTCTTCGTCGATGCCGCCGTAGACAGACGCGAGCAGACCCTGCCACACCTCGGGTTGTGGGGCGAGCAAGGTCGCCGCCGCGGCTTCAGTCGACCGAGCAAACACAAAGGCGTCGAGCACCACGATGACGATGCCCGACGCTGCGCCCAGAGCTGCCGCGAGCGGCAGTGACGCGAAGAATCGACGCCGTGCGCTGGCGTCGCCGGCGAGCCAGCCACGCAGGTCTGGCGCGCCGAGGCCCACTCGGGGGCCGAGCCACAGGCCTATGGCCGCGGCAATGCCAACCAGCAGCGTGGTCTGAACCACCGATGCGACCAGGAGCACGCTCAGCGGCGGCGCGCCGGGCGGCACGATTGGTCGGGCTAGTGCGAGGGCGTACGGCTGAATCGCGATTGCACCGACCAAGGCCTTCAGCACGAGGACGGCCCACGTCCGGAGCGTGAGCCGTCGATCGTGCTGGACAGGTGGTGCTTGGTCAAGGTCGGGCGTAGTCATAAAAAAGATTTGTAGTACGCCGCTCGGCACACCGTGTGCCGGCGCACTGTTGAGCTGCCTGCGCGCGGCGTTCCGGGTTTTTCGGCCCAGTGGCTGCGTCTGACTTTCAGCGCCATTGCCGGCAGAGCGAGAGTCACGTCGAAGCCGCTGCGACAAGAAACGACGTCCAGAACGGGACTGCGGCCAGTAGCACCGCCAGCGTGTCCGGAACGAGCGCGTGCAGCACCAGCCGGCATGCGCAAGGCGGAGGCATGCGAACCTACCCCGGCGGATGGGCTTAAACCACCCGGCCGTGTCGTGCCCCATCGGCCGTCGAGGGCCATGCTGAAGGCCTGAGTTATATGGTTACCCTGATCAGCACCCGCCCAACGGAAGGTTCGATAGATCTACCTGTTATGGGCAGCGAAGGGCTCCTGTCTGCGGTGCCGGCGTGGTTGTCGGTTGTCCTCGCTCCTTTCGTCGCGCTCGCCGCGGCGACGGGCCTGCTCGTGCCAGGGTTCTACCGAGACGCGCCCAACTGGGTGTCGCAGGCACGAGGCCAGGACCTGGTGACGTTGGTTGTCGCTGTGCCACTGTTGGTTGTCGGGCTGATCGGCGCGAGGCGCGGGTCAGTGCGCTGTTTGCTTCTGTGGCTCGGAGCGGTCGGGTACATGGCCTACGCCTGGGCAACATACGCGTTTGCCACGCACTTCAACCCGTTGTTCCTCGTCTATGTCTTGAACTTCGGCCTCTCGGTCTATGCCCTGGTGTTTGGACTGATTCGCTTGGACGCGGGTCGGCTGCGGAGCGCCTTCAGTCCAACCGCGCCTACCCGGCTGGTGGCCGCCTCGCTGATTGCCATGGGAGTCGTCACCGCCTTGCTCTGGCTTGGTCCGGATGTGCTCGCCCTGCTCGCTGGACAGGTGCCCGGCGACGTCACCGAGGCGGGTCTACTGACCAACCCGATCCACGTTCTCGATCTGGGGCTGGTGTTACCCGCCGCCGTACTGACCGGAGTGCTCCTGGGGCGTCGGCGACCGTGGGGATTTGTCCTCGGTGCGTACTTCCTGGTGAAGTTCGCCACGCTGGGGCTGGCAATCATGTCGATGAGCGCGTTCATGGTTGCCGACGGGCAGCCCGTCAGCGTGCCTCTGGTACTGGTGTTCGCGGCCTGGACGGTCGCGAGCGCGGCGCTGGCCTGGTGGTTCCTGTCCAGCGTCCGACCCTTTGGAATCCTGCCCGAAGTGTCGCGATGATGCTCCGGAACGTGGCGTCGCTCGCTCTGGGAGGCGCCGTTGCACTGGTCGCGTACCGGCGCCTCCTTCGTCCGTGGCAGCTCCGCTGGGGCGCGACGGACGCGGAGGTGGGGCAGTCGATGCAAGGTGATGACGATGTTCCGCAGCCCTCATTCAACGCTACCCGAGCGATTACCATTGCCGCCGCGCCTGAACAGATCTGGCCGTGGCTGGTTCAGATCGGCGTTGGGCGGGCGGGCTGGTACAGCTATGACTGGCTCGACAACCTGGGCCGTCACAGCGCCGAGCGGATCATTCCAGAGTTTCAGCACCTGGCAGTCGGCGACGTGATGCCAATGAGCCCCGACGGCAAGCATGGAAATGTGGTCAAGGCGTTCGAGCCCAACCAGTGGATGCTGTGGGGTGACCAGGCCGGGCAAGCCACCTGGTATTGGGGCCTGTACCCGCTTGATGAACAGCAGACGCGTCTGATCACGCGCGTGCGCATGCGCTACCGCTGGACCTCGGCGCTGGCGTTGTTCAACCCGCTCGTGGAGTTCACCGACATCGCGATGATGCGCAAGTGCCTGCTGGGAATCAAGCGGCGCGCTGAAGCCTCCGCGTCGAAAAGTAGCTCCGCCACTGGTGTGGCAACGTTTCGAAGCTGAATACACGAAAGGACATCACTTCATGAAAATCCTCGTTGCCGTTGCCAGCCGACATGGCAGCACTCACGAAATTGCGAATGCCCTCGCTCGGGAGTTGGGCGCGGCTGGCCACACGGCCGAAGTCCAAAGTGTTGAAGACAACCCGACGGTTGAGGGGTATGACGCGGCCGTTATCGGCAGTGCGGTGTACATGGGGAACTGGCTCCCACAGGCGGTTCAGTTCGTTGACCGCAATCAAGCCCAGCTGGCGGCCATGCCTGTGTGGCTCTTCAGCAGTGGTCCGCTGGGTGCCGACGATCCGCAGCCAAAGGGTGAGCCAGCTCACCTGGATCAGCTCATCGGCCGAACGGGGGCTCGCGGCCACAGAACGTTTGTTGGCAAGCTCGACAAGGATCAGCTCGGTTTTGGAGAGCGACTCATCGTGCGGGCGGTCAGGGCGCCAGACGGCGACTTCCGAGATTGGGCGGCTATCAATGTCTGGGCTGACGAGATCGGTGAACGGATCCCGACGAAGCGCACGGGCCAGCTAACGGAGACTAACCACCTCGTGGCACCGCCCGCAACGCTCGCCTTTGTCGCCGGCGCACGGGCTTACGATCGGCATTGACTTTTTCCATCACGGTGCGTGACAGCGCGAGGTCCGCGCTGTCCGACGGCAGCGGTAAGCTCTCCGCATCGCCCGTGCCGTATGTGATGCGTTCTGCCAGACCGGCAGCTCTCGTCAGCGTCAGCGACAGCGCTTCGCGGAGAAGATACTCGTTGACGTCGAGTGCAACGATCGGGTTCGTGCCAGCCGGTGAAGCGAGCCAGCAGCGCGCAACCGCACCTGAACAGCGGGCCACTTCAACAATTGATTGGCCTGGCTGTACATCCGCCGCCTCGACCACCGACTGCACCACCCTGCGATAACCGCCCTGCAGGCGAGCCTCGAGACTCGGGATGATGCCGACAACAGCCCCACCAAAGGACGATGGTCGTGTACCACTCCGCCAGAATGGGCACCAGCGGATCCCATTGTGACCGCGCCAACGTCAGCGGCAACAGTAGTCGCGCATGATGAGCTCTTTCGCCTCTCGCAGCGTAGCGAACGTACGCCGCACTGAGGCAGCACCGGGTCCACGATCCCCGTGCACCAGCAGCAAACGAGCGTGCAGCGGTCGGAACGCTTGCGCCGGCAAGTTGAACGGACAGACGAGCGTCAGCGAGGCGATCGATTCGGGACACACTCTGACCAGCGTCAGCGCATCAGCCTCATAGCCGCCCATCTGATGTCTGGGCAGCACAACGGGGTGAGCGTCGTCGGCCCACCCCTGTGCTGCGGAACTGTTGCTCAGTCGAACGCTGAGCTGTCCCAGTGCGCCGAATCCCAGTGGGCACTGTCCCAGTGGGCACTGTCCCAATGCGCGGTGTCCCAGTGCGCGGTATCCCAGTAGGTGCTATCCCAGTGAGCCGTGTCCCAATGGGCGGTGTCCCAATGCGCACTGGACCAGTACGTATCTGCCCAGCGCGTGCCATCCCACAACAGCGTGACCCTGCCCGCTGGCGCCACGCTGCCGCTGATCGGCGTCGGCGTCTGCACGACACCAGGTGGAACGTTTGCCTGCAGCAGACTGACGATATTCAGCTCACCCGCGCGGTCTGCTTGCCCGGGGTATGCCGTCGCCGTGCCAACCAGCAGCTGCTTGACTTGATCTGGTGTCAGCCCCGCTCGTCGTGCCAGAAGCAACGCCACCGCACCAGTCACCATCGGCGCAGACATCGATGTACCGCTCAAACGGATGTGCTTTCCGTCAGCAGTAATCCGTTCTGGAAATGCCTTCGCCAGTGCAACCGGTTGGCCATTGATGCCGGTCGCCAGCGTGCTGACAATTTTGCGTCCGGGTGCCACCAGCTCAGGCTTGGAGAAGCCGTCCTCTGTCGCACCGTGGCTGCTGATGACGCACAGACTATCGTCGCCAGATCCCGCAGTCTGATTGTCATCGAGACAGCCGACGGTGATGACGAGCGGATCATTGCCTGGCGCATACCAGGCCGCATCGTCGGCGCCACCGAGGTTGCCCGCGGAGGCCACCACCGTCACACCCTGGTGCCACAGGTGCTCGACCGCAGCGTCGATGGGACTCGTCGCATAACTCGCTGGGACGCTCGCCGACAGCGACAGATTGATGACTCGGATGTTGTAGTTCGTCTGGTGCAGACTGACCCATTGCAAACCGCGCAACACATCTGATTCGTACGTCACGCCCGCATCGTCTGAGACCTTGACACTGACGACATCGGCGCCCGGTGCAACGCCAATATATTGGCCGGCGGTGTCCTGACCGGCAATGACACCGGCGACATGCGTCCCGTGTCCAAAGCCGTCAGTCGGTCCATTGGCGACCAGGTTGACATTGACGGCCATCACATGCCCGCTCAAGTCCGCGTGTGAGAAATCCACACCGCTATCCAGAATGGCGACTGTGACACCAGCGCCGCTGTCTGCAGGTCCCGCCATCCCAGCCCAGGCGCTCGTCGCACCAGTATCAAACGGATACGTGGTCGACAGGTGAGTCGAGTCTGGATTGGCTCGGCTGGTCGATCCTGAAAAGCTGCCGATGACCGCTGGCTCACCGCTCACCGCGCCGACAATCGGCTGCAAGCTGGGAATGATCTGCACGGGCCCGTCTGGCGAGATGTAGCGGACGTTGGGGTCCAGGGCGAGTGCGGCGATGCTCCCGAGTTGTACGCTCGTGACCAGCGCCGGAATAACCGTGAACCGTTCGGTGGCGCCACCGCTCAGTAACCCGTTCTGCTGCACGATGACGCGGACGACGCCGGTCGGATTATTTTGTGCGCCGTACTGCAGCAATGGATGGATTTTCAGTGACGAGTTTAGCGCAATCTGCGCCGCCGGGACCGAGGCTGCTCCACAGCCAACCAGGCTAATCGTGTTGGAGTCCATCGTCACGGCTCCGTTGCGAGCCAGCGCGCGGCCCGCTACAACGGTCCCGGTGGTGAGCGTGATGCTGGTCAGGGCGATGATATTTCCCGCGAATGCGGTGGTTGTACCCAATGTCGCTGAGCTGCCAACCTGCCAGAACACATTGCATGGCGACGCGCCGTTGATCGTCACCACCGAAGCGTTGGTGGCAGTCGTCAATGTGCTGCCAATCTTGAAGATGAACACGGCGTCGGCGTTGCCCTGGGCGTCTAGGGTCAGAACGCCCGTCAACTGGGCTGAGGATGAGAAGCAATAGACGCCCGCGGTGAGCGTCTTGCCGCCCAGGTTCTGGCCGGTCAGGTCGTTGCCGCCTGGACACGTTCGCCCGACCAGGCTGGTGTATGCAGCGGTGGTATCAGTTTGAGCTTGCCCGGCGAGGGTATCAGCGGAGTGGATTGTCCCACCGACTACCAGTCCAGGCGGAAACCCGGTAACCGCGGTACCAGGGCTAACGCCCAGGTTGGCGTTGACCGTCGTCGCGCCGGTGTTGGTCACCGTCGTGCTGGCCAAAACCAGGAAGCCGGACGCGCTGCCCAGCGAAGGTGCAGCCGACGCGCTGCTCGGCGCCGCGGGCAGACTCACCAGGCCGACGGTGTTGGTGTCAAGGGTCACGGCTCCGTTGCGAGCCAGGGCGCGACCAGACAGGACGGTGCCCGTGTTCAGCGTGATGCTGGTCAGAGCGAGAATGTTGCCAACGAAGGCTGTGCTGGTGCCGAGGGTGGCCGAGCTGCCGACCTGCCAGAACACGTTTGACGGGGAAGCACCGTTGATCGGCACCACCGAGGCGTTCGTGGCCGTCGTCAGCGTGCTCCCGATTTTGAAGATGAAGACGGCGTTGGCGTTGCCCTGCGCATCGAGGGTCAGGGCGCCGGTCAGCTGAGCCGAGGATGAGAAGCAATAGACACCCGCGGGTAATGTCTTGCCGCCGAGGTTCTGACCGCTCAGGTCGTTGCCGCCAGGGCATGTTTGCCCGACGAGACTGGTGTACGCAGCGGTGATATCGGCCTGGGCTAGCCCGGCGAGGAGATCAGCCGAGTGGATGGTTCCCCCGCTGACGACGCCGGGCGAAAAGCCGGTGACCGCCGTGCCGGGGCTGACGCCCAGGTTGGCGTTGATGACAGTCGACCCAGTATTGGTGACCGTAGAGCCGCCCAGGACAACGAAGGTCGACGCCGTGCCCAGCGAAGGCGCGGTCTGTATCGGTAGGCTCGCGGCAGTGACGAGAGCTGGGGTGAGTATCGGACCCAGCAGCAAGCAGGCGAGGACCGGAGCAAGAAGCAACCGCAGGGGTCGCATTGGCTAAATGCCTTCAGACTGGGCGGGTGGCTAAGGAACGCCCGTAAGGTGGCACCTTCGGCGGCTGGCTATCATGCCCTGCTCGCCTCGAGACAAGGGGTAGACCCGTAGCTTTGCGTCCCCGTCTTTCGGCGGGTTTGCCATTGTCGGTTGTGCTCAGGCTCAGTATCGACGCGATCGCAGGCACCAGGCGTCCCCCGCCCGGGGGGAATCGAAGCCACCGCGGTGGCGAATTCGGCCTCAGACAAGAACACGCAGGAGCTCGGCGCGGCTATCGGCTCGGTCTACGGCGCCGATGCGTGCTGCACCCGCAGCGGCTCGCCTGATGCACGCCTCGAGGAGCAGTACTGCTTGCGCGCCTCCACCTGCTGAGGGCAATCCGTTCTAGAGTAGGCGTGCTACAGGCTACTGTTCAAGAGAACCAGCCACGATGGTCACCGGCAGCAAAATGTGGAATGTTGTGCCCTTCCCTGGTCCGGGCGACTCCACGTGGAGCGTTCCGCCGTGCGCTTCGACTGTGGCTTTGGCGACGTAGAGGCCCAACCCAGTGCCCTCGATTTTCATCCGAATAACTTCGGGCGAGCGGTAATAGCGCGCAAACAGTTGGCGCTTGTCTTCCGCGGAAAGCCCAATGCCGCGGTCCTTGATCGTGATCGCGAGATGCTCATTCGGGGCAGCCGTTGCGGCGATAATGACAGGGCCTTGCGGCGCATACTTCAGTGCATTGGACACGATGTTCTCGATCACCCGACGTAGACGCGGAACATCCCACACCACCTGCTCCGGCACGTCCGCTGCAACTTCGATCGTCACGCGCAGGCGCGCCTCTTCCCCGAGCCCCGATATGGCATTGCGCAGGAATTGTTCGACGCCGACGGCTTCTTCATTCAGTTGATGGCCTTCACCAGCCTGAACTGCCGACAGGGCTTCATCCACGATTTCACGGACCCGATCCGAGCCATCCACCACGCGATGGAGCAAGCCATCAATGTCCGTGCGACTTGCATTGGACCGACGCAGCCCAAGTTGGGCGGAGGCTTTGATGGCCGCCAGCGGGCTCTTGAGATCGTGCACCGTGATCGCGAGCGCTTCGCGATGCTCGCGTTCCAGACCCTGGACGACGGCCTCGGCGGCGACACAGATCGCCCCGTCGAAGCCATCGTTGAGCGCCAGGTCGGCGGCCAGGATGGCCAAGCTGTGATCACCATCCCGAAGATCCTCAAGAAGTGCACGGCTGGTTTCCTGACGCAGCATCCGGATTTCACTGATGACTTCCGTGACGGACAGCCCCTGTGTTCGTCGGGTCTCAGCGTGTTGACCTGCCGCCTTCTTGACCATCTCGCTTTCCATCGTGGAATGCACGTTGACATGGTCCGGCGCATCGTCAGCTAGCGATTGAACGAGCGCCTTAAAGAGGGCGGGAATGTGGTTGGAAATTGCTCGTTCGCGACGGCCCAAGTGAAAGGGTTCGTTGCTGACTCGCTCTAACCATCGATCGAGGATCAGTGACGTGGACTTCGTCAGCACCTGAACCACAGGTGTGAGGTCGTCGTGTCCAATGTAGTCCGTCACTGGGTTTGTCATGGTGTCAGGGTGGTCTCTCTAGCGCGGCTCGGCGAAGCGGTCATGGGCTCCTACACGCAGCATC
>DASYKL010000347.1:0-3432 GCA_035995405.1 Chloroflexota bacterium | reverse complement strand
CGCCACAGCTCGCCGTTTCGGCTCACCGACGGGTAGATTGTTCAACCGCGCAAACTGGCGGTCGACTTCCTCCCAGAATGGCGTGTCGACAATGCCAGGCGCAACCGCGTTGACGTTGATCTTGTTCGGGGCCAACGCCAGGGCCATCGACTGGGTCATACTAATGACGGCGGCCTTGCTGGCGCAGTAGGCGAGCACCATCGCCTCACCGCGTCGACCTGCTTGCGACGCCAGGTTAACGATCTTGCCCCCACGTCCTTGATCAATCATCACCCGAGCAGCCGCCTGACTGACGAACAGCAGCCCCTTGCAGTTAATATCGAACATGAAGTCCCAGTCCTGCTCGGTGGTTTCGAGGAACGGGACGATTTTGCCCACCCCAGCGTTGTTGACGACAATGTCGAGGCCGCCAAACGTGCGAACGGCCTGATCGATCAGGGCGTCTACCTGCGCCCGCTGACGAACATCGACGACCCCGACGCTGACTTCTCCGCCGGCGCCGCGAATCTCGTCGGCGACCGTTGTCGCGTTGGACTCCGAGATATCCGCGACGACGACCCGCGCGCCCTCGCTGGCCAGGCGCAACGCAATACCTCGGCCGATACCCGACCCGGCTCCGGTAACAATGGCTGATTTGCCATCGAGACGTCCTAACAAGGGTACCTCCTCAATTCACACGATAGCGATCGATCGTGGCCTGGTTGAGCGTAACACCCAGGCCGGCTCCTTCAGGCAGCCCAACCGTGCCGTCCGCCGCCACTTCCAACACCTGCTCCTGGAAGAGCTCGGTGCGCAGTGGATTGGGGTTCTGGTCCACTTCCAGCCAACTGCCATTCGAGATCGACGCGATCAAGTGCATGTTGGCGACCGCGGCCACCGCTGACGAAAAATTGTGCGGGATCACCGGCAGCCCATAGGCCTGGGCCAGCGCCGCCACCTTGCGGCATTCAGTGATCCCCCCACTCCAGATCACGTCGGGCTGGACAATGTCGACAGCGCGGCGGGCGATCAGGTCGCGGAATCCAGGTAATCCTGTTTCAGTTTCGTAGCCAGACACCGGCGTCGTCAGTTGCTGCGCCACCATGGCCGAGCCCTCGAGATCCTCGGTGTGGACCGGCTCTTCCAGCCAGAAGATGTTCTGATCCTCCACCGCGCGCATGAAGCTCAACGCCAGCGATGGCGTCCAGGCGTTGTTGGCGTCGATAGCCAACCTGATTGACGGCCCGAGTGCTGCCCGCGCGGCATGGACCCGTTCCACGTCCTCGTCGAACGTGACCGTCGCGTAATCGTGTGCCGGCATGTCCAGGAGCGGGTTCAACAAGGCGTCCGGCTGGCGTCCGACCTTGATCTTGACCGCCCGAAAGCCGCGTTCCTTGTAACCGCGCACCTCCTCAGCCAGCCCGCGAGCGTCTTTGCCAGCCTTGTAGAAGCCTGCTGAGGCATAGGCCGGTAAACGCTCGTGGTACCCACCGAGCACACGATACAGGGGTGTCCGGGTGGCCTGACCAACAATGTCCCACAGGGCGATATCAATGCCGCTCAGCGCCTGCATGAGCATCCCGCGGCGGCCGCGTTGATGCGCGCGAGTCGCGACCAGTTGCCACAGTTTCTCGATGCGAAACGGATCCTGCCCGACAATCGTCGACCCCAGGTCGATGACCAGGGCGTCCATGCTCTCGAGCGTCCCGCCGTACGCTGCGGCCTCGCCCAGCCCGACCAGGCCAGCGTCGGTGTGCACCTGCACCAGCAGCGCCATGCGGCTCGGCATGAAGTGGATGGCGTCCGCCATCGGCTGACCGGGCGGATCGAAGCGCAATTTAATGGTTTGGACTTGAGTGATGCGCACTGCGGCACTCCGTGAACCGGCGCGCGCCGGTTCAGAACATCAGTTTTGCTGGGTCTGCAGCCGGCCACCTAAATTTAGCGCGCCTGTGACACCACGACGAGCGCTGCGCAGCGTACCGCGAGCTACCGGTGCGGTATCGTGCGATGGGGCTGCGGCCGAAACGCGGTTCATGCCCCGGCCAGGAACACGGTGCCAAATCTAGGGAGTGTGGGTAGCGGTGTCAAGACGGCAGGTGGCACTTGCGGCGGTGCAGACCGAGCTTGATAAACGTCCGCGCCATGCTGCGTGCGGCACGGTGGTTCGTTCTGGCGCAATTTTCGAAGGGAGGGGATTCACCCATGCTCAGTCGTTTTATGATCGCGACCCCGCTGGCGCTAACCGTTGTGGCGCTGGTTGGTTGCTCGAGCCCGGCCGCGGCCCCGACCGCAGCCCCCGCGGCGACAACCGCGCCCGCCGCGGCCAAGCCGACCACTGCCGCGGCTGCAGCGCCGGCAGCGACAGCCGCGCCCGCCGCCGCCAAACCGACCACCGCCGCGGCTGCAGCGCCGGCAGCGACAACCGCCCCCGCGGCACCCGCGCCGGCCGCTGCGGGTTTGCCCAAGCTGACCAAAAAAGACAAGTACAAGGTTGGTTTCGCGCAGACCGAGTCCAACAACCCGTGGCGTCTGGCGCAAACCGCGAGCATGCAGGACGAGGCTAAAAAGAAGGGCGCCGAGTTGGTTTACACCGACGCGGCCAGCTCTGCGGCTAAGCAGGTTGCTGATGTCGAGTCGATGATCGCCCAGAAAGTGGACATGATCTTCCTCGCTCCGCGTGAAGAGAAGCCACTCGCGCAGGCGGTGCTCAAAGCCAAGCAAGCCGGCATCCCGGTCATCCTGTTGGACCGCAATGTCGACCAGACCCTGGCCAAGCCGGGCGAAGACTTTGTCACGTTCATTGGCTCGGACTTCGTCCAGGAAGGCCAGCGCGCCGCGGACTGGCTGATCAAGGCGACCAATGGCAAGGCGACGATCATCGAACTCGAAGGCACCACTGGCGCGTCGCCGGCGAACGATCGCAAGAAAGGCTTCGACGATCAGATCAAGGCCAAAGCCCCCGATATGAAGGTGGTTGCATCGCAGGATGGCGACTTCACCCGCGACAAGGGCCGCCAGGTCGCCGAGACGTTGCTTCAGGCGAACCCGGACGTAACCGCGATCTATGCTCACAATGACGAGATGGCGATCGGCGCCATCGCTGCGCTCGAAGCGGCAGGTAAGACGCCTGGCAAAGACGTGATGGTCGTCTCAATCGACGGCGAGAAAGACGCCATTCAGGCGATCATCGACGGCAAGCTCGGCGCGAGTGTCGAATGCAACCCGCGGTTTGGCCCGAAGGCTTTCGAAACGCTCGACAAATACGCCAGTGGCGAGAAGATCCCGACCGCGATTATCAACCCCGACAACTTTTATGACATCAATAACGCGGCCAAGGAAATCGCAAACGCCTACTGATTTCGTGGACCATCCCCAGCCGCTCCTGAAAATGGAGTGCATCACCAAGGCGTTCCCGGGTGTACTCGCGCTGGAAGACGCCTGGCTGACGGT